>NZ_KN390123.1:0-500 GCF_000213295.2 Capnocytophaga sp. oral taxon 329 str. F0087 | reverse complement strand
GTCTCCATAATTAAATACATTACCCGTACCGGTACTACCATTAGGTGCTACATAGGTAATAGTTACAGAACCTGTGCCACCACTAATCGCAGCCGATGGTACTCGTATCTCTGCCTGACGTGGCGTATTACCACTCGAACAAGTAAAGCCTTTCGTAGTGATTAACGTATGGCTAAAGGTCAAGCCCGTTGGCGAGTAGACCGTAGCCGTATACGTCTTATCGCAATGTGTAAGCGTATTGGTAACTGTAATAGTGTAGATACCCGCTACTAAATTATTTGCTGAACGACTTGCCATATCAAAGGTTACTGCCCCTCCTGGCCCTGTTACCGCATAACTGAAAGCTCCTCCATTAGGCGCGTTCTTCTCTACTACAAATAGCTGTCCATCAGCACTGCCCGCACAAGTTACCGAACGTGTACTCACCTCTATCTCTGGATAAGTAGCCGATGCCACTGTTAATACTACTATCGTAGGAGAACAACTTAACTGATTCGTAT
>NZ_KN390122.1:0-505 GCF_000213295.2 Capnocytophaga sp. oral taxon 329 str. F0087 | reverse complement strand
AACGCAGCTTCTTGCGGAGGCTAATCTTTGTCCCGTCACGAGGGACACCTTATCAAAACTTCACCGAAACTTTCTTTCCATTATAAGATACGGACTTTTGCTGTCCGTCGGGAAGCACCACCGTAAACCCGCGGGATTGCAACATACCCTTGTATTCGCCCTTGCGCGTCCCCAGGGTCAGACGGCGCGAAGAATCGTCCCACGACATAGGAATCTCCGTATAAGCGCCTTTCTCGTAATTGTAATTGTCGAACTCGTCTTCGTAAAGCACGAAACTGCCGTCGGCACCCGGATAAACACGGAGAACCAGGCTGTCCCACGGCTTTTCCGTGGCATATTGCACGTCGGGACCAAAAGGCACGATGCTACCAGCTTTTATATATAGAGGTATAAGGTCGAGCGTGGTCTCACGGGTAATCTCCCGGCCTCCCTCTATCTTCTCGTTCGTCCAGAAGTCGTACCAAGCAGTACCGGACGGTAGATAAACCTCTGTAGATTTCGGCTG
>NZ_KN390121.1:0-516 GCF_000213295.2 Capnocytophaga sp. oral taxon 329 str. F0087 | reverse complement strand
AAGAAAGTGGTGTTCGTCAACTGCTCGGGTTCCGCCATGGCCTTGGTACCGGAGTTGGAATCGTGCGATGCCATCTTGCAGGCTTGGTATCCGGGCCAGGCCGGGGGCTTGGCCGTGGCCGACGTGCTGTTCGGTGATTTCAATCCCAGTGGCAAGTTGCCCGTGACGTTCTACAAGAACACGGAGCAGCTTCCCGACTTTGAAGACTACAGCATGAAGGGTCGCACTTACCGTTACATGACGGATAAACCGCTCTTCCCCTTCGGCTATGGTTTGAGTTATACCACGTTCGACATCTCCAAAGGTCGTTTGAGCAAGTCTTCTGTGGAGGCGGGCGAGGGCGTGAAGTTCACGGCTCATGTGAAGAACACGGGCAATCGCGACGGTGCCGAGGTGGTTCAGGTTTACGTCCGTAAAGTGGGCGACACGGAGGGTCCGTTGAAGAGCCTTCGAGGTTTCCGTCGTGTGGACCTGAAGGCGGGCGAGAGCCGTACGGTTTCCATCGAACTGTCTCCC
>NZ_KN390120.1:0-526 GCF_000213295.2 Capnocytophaga sp. oral taxon 329 str. F0087 | reverse complement strand
TAGTGGTGCTCATCGACGAATACGATGCGCCCTTGCTCGACGTGGTGCACGAAGAAAAGAACCTGCCTGTCCTCCGCAACATCATGCGCAATTTTTATAGCCCGCTCAAAGCCTGCGACCCTTACCTGCGTTTCGTCTTCCTGACGGGAATCACCAAGTTCTCGCAACTGAGCATTTTCAGCGAACTGAACAATATTAAGAATATCAGTATGCTGCCGGAATATGCCGCTATCTGCGGCATCACGGAGGAGGAGATGGCCACACAGATGGATGAGGACCTGGACATTTTGGCCGGACGGTTGAACGTAAATCGCGAAGAGGTCGTAAAGAAGCTAAAAGCCCATTACGACGGTTACCATTTCGCGTGGCCCTCACCGGACATCTACAACCCCTTCAGCCTGCTGAACGCCTTCGCCGATGGGCGGTTGGATTCTTATTGGTTCGGCAGCGGCACGCCCACTTACTTAATTGAAATGCTGAATAAATTCGGTGTATTACCCTCCAAAATAGGGGGTAACGAAGCTGT
>NZ_KN390119.1:0-626 GCF_000213295.2 Capnocytophaga sp. oral taxon 329 str. F0087 | reverse complement strand
GCCAACGGCTTCGGCTACTATCAGCAGCTGGATAGCTTCAGCTACCGCTACAAGCACTTGTGGTACCGCTACTGTAACGCATAACTATGTAGCTCCTGCTAACCTATGTAATGTAACTGGCGGGGCAGTAACCGTAACCTTTAGCACTACCGATCCTTTTGGTAATGTAGTAACGGCTACACGTGTTATCAGCTTCGCTACTATGACGCTTACCGTTACGCCAACTACCCTTAGCGTACCTAATGGGGCATTGGGTGGTACTACCAGCAGTGTAGTGCCTAACATCACGTTGGGTGGCGTAGCAAGTCCGAGCACGAACTCAGTAACGATAACCTTTAGCGGCTTGCCAACAGGCGTAACCAGCACTACTGGTGGTCGTCTGATAGTAGCGCCTAACACCCGTGCAGGCTCTCATACTATTACTTATAGAGTATGCGAAACCGCAGGTAATAACAACTGCAAGACAGTAACTAGTACCTTGGTAATCGGTACCGGTAGCTTAACAGTAACGCCAGTAACGCCACTTACTGTACCTAATGGTATAACAGGAGGTACTACTAGCAGCGTACTTACCGGAGTAAGACTCAACGGTAATGTAGTAACGAATACTAACTCAGTAACGATAA
>NZ_KN390118.1:0-638 GCF_000213295.2 Capnocytophaga sp. oral taxon 329 str. F0087 | reverse complement strand
GCTGCACTGGCGGTTAGGTGGGCTGAACCTCCTACTCCGCCTACTTTTTTGTTGTGCTCTGGCGTACGGTAACCGCTGGTGATAATAATAGGTCTGCCACCCAGTGCAGCGCGCAATACTTCTAACTGGTCGGCTACCTTTTTTGCATTGGGAAGGTACTGTGGCGGTACTGGTGTGCCGTCTTTGCAGTTAAATTCTTTTATTTTGAAGTGCTTAGTGAAGTTTGTCATAGCTTATTTTTTTAGTTTAAAATGGCGATATAGGAGGTAGCCGCCGACTATGAGTAGCAGACCGCTACCACTGATGATTACTTTTTTTTTAATGCTTTCTTATTTAATGGTATCATATCATAGGCGGCTTGGTAGCTACTGTCGGGTATGCGGATGTGGTCGGGGTGGCACTCTATCTGGGCTATGGCACGCGCAATGGTGATGTAAAAATCCTTTGTGAAGCTGTCGGCTGTAAGGGGCGCGGTGGGGCTTATGCCTAACGCTTTGCTTACGCGCGCAATGTAGCCGCTGGTGTTATTCTCGCTGGGGGGAGCCCATACGCTGATGATTTTGGCAAGGGTGTCGAGCTTGTCGCGGGTTACCTTTGTATGTACGTTTATCATTAGGGCTCGCAATCCGTTTTCGATG
>NZ_KN390117.1:0-672 GCF_000213295.2 Capnocytophaga sp. oral taxon 329 str. F0087 | reverse complement strand
CTTGTGCGGGCGGTATACCGCGTACAACAATGTCGGCTGCACTGGCGGTTAGGTGGGCTGAACCTCCTACTCCGCCTACTTTTTTGTTGTGCTCTGGGGTGCGGTAACCGCTGGTGATGATAATGGGTTTACCACCCAGTGCGGCGCGCAATACTTCTAAGTTGTCGGCTACCTTTTTGGCGTTATGTAGGTACTGGGGCGGTACGGGGGTACCGTCTTTGCAGGTAAATTCAGATACTTTGAAATGCTTTGTAAAATTTGTCATAGCTTATTTTTTAGCTTAAAGTGGCGATATAGGAGGTAGCCGGCGACTATGAGCAGTAAGCCGCTACCACTGATGATTACTTTTTTTTTAATGCTTTCTTGGCTAATGGTATCATATCGTAGGCGGCTTGGTAGCTGCTGTCGGGTATGCGGGTGTGGTCAGGGTGGCACTCTATCTGGGCTATGGCACGCGCAATGGTGATGTAAAAGTCCTTTGTAAAACTATCGGCTGTAAGGGGCGCGGTGGGGCTTATGCCTAACGCTTTGCTTACGCGGGCAATGTAGCCGCTGGTGTTATTCTCGCTGGGGGGAGCCCATACGCTGATGATTTTGGTAAGGGTGTCGAGTTTGTCGCGGGTAACCTTTGTATGTACGTTTATCATTAGGGCACGCAATCCGTTTTCGATA
>NZ_KN390116.1:0-698 GCF_000213295.2 Capnocytophaga sp. oral taxon 329 str. F0087 | reverse complement strand
TCCACAATCGTCGAGGGCTTCGCGGTAGTCGCCTGTGTGGTGTGCGCCAGCAAGGGCTGTAGGAGGGGTTGGATAGTCCTTTATATTGATGACAAAACGCTGTTCGGTAGGATAAGCATTGAGTATACGAGAGAGGCGGTAAATGACCTCTGTGTTATTTTGTTCTTTGGCAATAGAAATCACACGCTCTACTTCAGAGCGTGATACAGTGCGGTTATGTAGGTTTATAAATTCTTCCATTGGGTGCAAGTTTTTTCGTTTTGACGCGTAAGGGCGGATAATGGGCAGCCACAATGCGCACAGCGTTCTACTAAGCCAAAAGTGTTGCGATATAAGGGGCATTTTCGGCATATGGCAAGCCTGCGGGCGGCTTCGGCTTCTACTTCAGCGCGGGTGCGTAGTAGAGCGTTAGTATATCCTGTGATTATACCTTTCATTTTCTGTTCAACTGGTAAAGCATAATAAGCACGTTAAGAGCTGAAAGGGCTATTGATATTTGCCAATAGTGAGCATCTTTGTTCTTTGGCGGGCTTTTAGGGGCTGTTTTCTTTGCCATAGGTTACTTTTTCTTATAAATATAGTACCCTATACCTCCTAAGACGAGTACGCCAGCTGCTATGAGGTAGGGGGTGTAATTCTTTTTGTTGTCGTCGTTGGCGGGTGGGCTATCGGGGGTTGTGGGTGTTAGTTGTTCGCCG
>NZ_KN390115.1:0-726 GCF_000213295.2 Capnocytophaga sp. oral taxon 329 str. F0087 | reverse complement strand
CAAGGAATATGCTGTAAAACATATATTTAACACTCGAAATCATGCACGATTTAAGAGGGAACTTTTTTCTTAATGGAAGAAGAAGGAGAGGAAAAGAGCGGAGAAAAAGGGGAAGGAAAACGCGGGAACGAAGGAGAAAGAGGAGGAAAAGGCGGCGGGGAAAAGGGGGAATAGCACCGGGAAGGCGGGGCAACGAGACTGAAAACACGCATAAGGGGAACGGAAAGCCCAAGGACGGAGAAAGGAAGGACAGAAAGGACGACAAAGAGGAAGAGGTATCGGGACAAAAGACACACAAAGAAAGTGCAGGGTATGTGTCAGGAGGAGTACACAAAAGAGAGATAAAAGGGATGGGCAAAGGCTGTAAAAAAGGAGGAGGTACCGAGACAAGAAAAACGAATACAACTGGACAGAAGATGCACACAAGGAAAGTATGGAAGACGCAATGGAACAACGGAACGAATTGGAACGGAAAAATGGAGGGGGCGGCAAGGATTGCAAAAAGGAGAAGACACCGGAACAGAGGGCACACACAGGGAAAGCACGGAAGACGCACAAGAAGCCACACATGAAAACACCTCATATATATTAAGGTGGAAACCGGGAAGACAGGGAAAGGACGGAGCACCCACCGGTTGACCGAAGACAAGAGAAACAACTATCCGGAAGAGAAGACCGGGCAAGGAAGACCGAAAACGGAAGGGAAACGACGGACGACGGGGGGGG
>NZ_KN390114.1:0-869 GCF_000213295.2 Capnocytophaga sp. oral taxon 329 str. F0087 | reverse complement strand
TATTAGGTAGGGCGGTCTCATCAATGTACTGTTGTACTTTGTCGTAATATAGTTTGCTGTCGGGGTGCTCTTCGAGGCTGGCGTGTCCTACTTTGTAGTTTTGCGCAAGTGCGTTGATGAACTGAAAAGCGAAGCGTGTTTTGCCGCTACCAGCTCCGCCGGCTATGGTGATAACGGTGCTTTCGGAAGTTTTGCGCTCTACATCGCCTAAAAAGCGTTGTAGCTGTGGGTTGGCGATGACAAAGGTTTCCCAGTTGCGCGTTTGCAAGGCTGCCATTTTGGCATCGAGGGTGTTTTGATTTGCCGACGTGCTGATTTCTGGCAGGTGCTCTACGTATACGGTAGGCGGCATTATTGGATTTGCTAATTTGTCGATTTGCTTATTTACCAATGTGTTAGGCACGGTTTTTGCGGGGATATTGGTGGGAGCACTATCGCCACAGAACGATTTGGCACGACCTCTTCGTGGTGGGGTAGTGCTCTTTTCTATTTCTTCTATTTTGTGGTCGTAGTAGATAACACCATTTTCGCCCTCTCTAAGGGTAAGTATTACATTTAATTCTTCGCCCTCAAGGGTTGCCTTAGTGCTCATTCTGTAAGCTCCTTTTATATGCTCTCTGCCTTTATAGTCTTCTGCAAAGGTTATCAGATGAGAGTTTTTAAGCATTTCTTCTGCTTGTAATATGAGTTTCATTTTTTCAAATGATATTTTACTTGATAAAGTATGCTCAATACCCTTTCGGTTGAATACAACATACTTGTCGAGCTCTTTATGAAAGACTTTTTTGCCTCTTAGGTGTGTTAAAGCCCAAGAAAGAAAGTATTTTTTAGCTTCTTTTAGGGTTTTGAAAATCGGGAGCGCGCCGAAA
>NZ_KN390113.1:0-879 GCF_000213295.2 Capnocytophaga sp. oral taxon 329 str. F0087 | reverse complement strand
AAATATAAACGAGGTTATGTCAATGAAGTAGGTGAAAAATATCGTTTAGGAGCTTTGACTCTTGGATATGGAGGTTTCCGAATAGGAGCTAATAGCGAAAAAGTAAGACACGCTATTCAAGATGTGGTTATTCACGGTTTAATAAAAGATTGTGGTTTTATGAATACCTCTTGGCAATGGGGGGGCTTCTATCAGTACAGAACTTATAATCCTTTTACATCATGGTAAGAAGAAAATCCTACATATTGATCTTACTTTCTATTTGTTTTATAGCTTGCTGTTATAAAGGTCCTTATACCTCTTACGGTTCAATAAGACAAAAAATTAGATCTTTTTCTAAAATTACTGAGAATTATGAACTAATTGATACAACAGCTTTGTATAAATTAGATGCTATTCAAGAGTACACTCATTATAACCTAACTGAAAAGAGGGTGTCATTTTATGAAAAAGATGATGCACACTATTATCCTTATACTCAGTATTTAAAATTTTATTCTAATGGAAAATTAGCTGTTTTTTTTATTCCCAAACGAGACACTTTATTTCTTAAACGTGAAATGTTTAATCCTGAGAAAGCTATAATGGGCTATTATTACATTAAAGGAAATGATATTAAAATAAAAACAGCAGGGATAATCAATTGTTATCTATATGTTTTTAAAGAAAAAGGAAGAATAAAAAATGATACTATTACCTTAATGTTAGATAGTTCTATCGAAGAAATATATAAGAAGAAAACTATTCCAAAAGAACTTTTAGAAGGTTGGGAACCTGATTGGTAAACTCTTAGTGTAATACAAAACTTATAACTCCTTTACATTATGGTAAGAAAAGTTTTCTATATATTATTTTTCGTCTCAGTATTGGCAAATACTT
>NZ_KN390112.1:0-986 GCF_000213295.2 Capnocytophaga sp. oral taxon 329 str. F0087 | reverse complement strand
GTGAGCTCTTTATAAATACAGAGTTTTCATCAGGTGGAAACGTATCGCTATTAGACGGCAATACTACCCAACAAAAAGGGGTTACAAACTTTGACGGCAACCGCCTTGAAAACGGACGCTTCTTTGTCATAGAAGCATTAACACTTCTATATGGTGAAGCAGCAGATGGTACTAAAGTATGGGACGTAACTTATAACAAGGCTCTGCCTGCAGTATTGCAATCTTCAGACTTTGTTGTCCGTCAAAATGGTGAAATTATTGTAAAATTGCCTGTGGCTGCTATCGAAAACGCTAAGAAATCGACAGAGGACTACTATCGCGTTTTAGGAGCGTTGGCTGTTATCGAGCCTACACAAACCATCGAAATGATGATTGAAACCCCTGTAGGCAGTAGCATTACCCCTGCTACCAGCGGACACAAGTCATTCGTTCGCGTGCTATTACGAGGCTTCGAGACCTACGTGAAGAGATAATAATAATTAGGCGTTAGCCGTTAGTGGTTAGTCGCTTGCAAACGACAATATTCTAACGGCTAACAACTAAAAAACTAACACCTAAACTATGACAAGTAGTATCATAACTAATAGAATTAAAGTAAACATCGCATCAGGTGGCAATGCCCAGAGTGATTATGTTACGCTTGAAAAGGGGCGTTGTATAGGCGTTTATTTTCTCCCATTTGGCTCTTATGAACCAGAAAATGCTGTAGAAATATCGCTTCGTGACCCGCAAGGCAATGTAATCATTGAACCTGTAGACTATCGCGACTTCAAACACAAAGGAGGTGGCTATGTACAAGGTATGAAGCAAGTGAATTTTGAGTGTAACAATAACAAATTCCAAGTATCAGTACTTAGCGATACTGCCCTAACCGGTGATTTTAAAGGAGAGTTAGTATTACTCATTCAGCGTGATTGTCTATGCGATAACAACCCTCAATAATTATGAAAGGACTATTACACAGTATTCGTATTACCGATGATATA
>NZ_KN390111.1:0-1091 GCF_000213295.2 Capnocytophaga sp. oral taxon 329 str. F0087 | reverse complement strand
TACGAACACTACTACAGCCGTATACGTCTTTCACTGTTATCGTATATACACCTGCTATCGCATTAGTTACTGTATAAGTACCCGATACTCCTGTTTGGGTAACGGTACTACCGCCCGGACGCGTAACCCCTACACTAAAAGGTGTACCGCCTACAAAATCCTTAAGCACTATCTCGCCCGTACCTGTTCCTACACAGGTAGGTGTCTTCACCGATGCCGTGAAGTCTGCTGCCGCTACCCGTGCAAGGGTTACCGTCTGTGTCTTCACGCATCTACCTGCCCTCACATATACCTCCCATGTCTCGGTAGTAATACCTACCGATGGGGTTACATTATTCGTACCACTATACGAAAGCGGTGTTAGGGTACCTGCTTTCCTAAACGCGTATTCTATACCACTTCCGCTCGCTATCACTTCTATCTTAGCATTGCTACCACAAGCCGATTGCTGCGTAGTCTTTACTCTGAAGTTTAACGATGGGTATATAATGATATTTGATACCGCACTACAACCGTATTGGTCGGTTACCGTTACACTATAGCTACCCTGTGTCAAGCCTCTAAAACTATGTGTTACCGTTGTTGTACTAGGCGATACCGTAGCACCATTGTTTAGCCTTACACTATAACCTCCATTACCATCTGTTATCGTTACAGTTACTACCCCTTGACTATCGCCCGCATAGCAGTCCGTAGCCTGCAAGGTAAGGCTTACCGTACGCGGGGTAGCAATCACTGTGGTAATTGTCTCTACACAACCCTTGCTGTCTTTTACCTCGAAAGTCGCTGTGCCTGTAGCTACCGCTGCAAAAATATTGCTGCTTTGTGGACCTGCTTTTACCACTCCTCCTACTAAGTAGGTATAATTATAACCTCCATTACCTCCACCCGCAGTTAGTTTTACTCGCGCTTTAAAATTGTTTGAACACATCGCTACCTGCTCTACCGTAGAGGTAAGAGTTAATGCTGCTGGCTCCGTAATCGTTACAGGTACTTGTATCGCACAAGTCTTACCTCCTGAGCCCGATGGTCTATAGTTGAACGTAATGGTATGAGTCCCTGCCCTGAGATTATCTACCTCAAAGGTAGGC
>NZ_KN390110.1:0-1209 GCF_000213295.2 Capnocytophaga sp. oral taxon 329 str. F0087 | reverse complement strand
AGAGCAGGCGGGAAAAATATGCCTGTTATCTCGGCTGATGAGGCTAATATGGTACCTACAAGGTTGGTTACTTGAGTGCGTTGGGCTACGATTTGTTCGTGTGTGAGCTGGGCTATCTGTGTTGAAGCGGTATAGCTGGCGTTCATCACATCGGTAAGGGTTGGTTGGGCTGGGGCACTAAGGGCTTTGCCAACGGACTGATTTGCCGATGAGCTCATTAGCACATCATCTTTTTTTAAATACGGTAGTTCTTTTTCCGTATTGATAGTGCCGTCAATTACGTAATAACCGCTATTGAGGTTGGCGGTTTTTTGGTTTTTAGGTATCACCAAATATACGTGGGTGTAGCCGTCGGGGTGGGACGGTTGTACAATACGCCTCATATAGTGCTTTATGCCCAGATTGAGTAGCACGGTGCTGCCAAAAATGGTGTAACTCTTGCAGTCTATACCGCTATAGCGAGATGCCCAGCTGCAGGCGGGGGAGCGTAGCATCTGGGCATCGCCGTCTATAGCGTACTGGAAGTGCCAAAAAAGAAACTGATGCAAGGCACTACAGAGAGAATAGAGAGATTTGTATGAAGAAAAGAAACGTAATGTAAGTAATTTGGTGTGATGCTGATACTTGCGGGCTGTGGCTGCCATATTGGTTATGGCAAATGAAGTATCGCCGCGACCGAGTAGCTTAGAACTACAGTCGGACGCGGGTATATAAGGAGCGTATAGGGTACCTGCCTGCAAAGGACGGTAAAGCCCTTGATTAATTTGCTGATTTGTCAAATTATCCATTGCTGATTAGCATTTTTGGGGCAAATATAAGACAGCAGGCAGGGTGCTTGGTCGGAATTGGTCGGAATTGGTCGGAATTGGTGTGGTTTTATTAATTTGCTAATTAATATTTCGTTTTTTTATTTCGTCTTTTATATACGTAGAGAGTTCGTAGCCCTGTGGAGTACCATATCGGGCTACGAAAATTAGAAATTCAGTAAATGTTAGGTTATGTGTGTGTTTAGAGGCGTGAGGGCGATGCTCGGCTATGATTTCGTTAAGCCAATATCGCAAATTGCGTCTGTTGATTTCAGGGCAGTAAAACTCATAGAGTTGCTTTTTGGTGCGCAGGGTTGGGAGTATCTTCATAGTAATTATGGGGTTTAAAGATTGTTTTTTTCGAGCTCATTTTTATAGGTTTTTATGAGGGCTTTTACGCATT
>NZ_KN390109.1:0-1217 GCF_000213295.2 Capnocytophaga sp. oral taxon 329 str. F0087 | reverse complement strand
TCTGCGCGTCCTTCCGCTAATCCTTCCGCTAATCCTTCTGCTCGTCCTTCTGCTCGTCCTTCTGCTCGTCCTTCTGCTCGTCCTTCGGCCAGCCCTTTCGACCGTCCTTCCGTCAATCCTTCCAGTTTGGCTGTGCTCAACACGTCATTTTGTATCATGATGGCATTGAGATGCTCGTCGTAGGCGTATCGTTCGGCGGGAGCCATACTGTAATATTTCAGTTTCTCCCGTGCCTCGCTTAAGCCCGGCACTTTAGTATCGGGTTCGATTTCCCCTGTCTTTAGGTAGTTAACCCATTCTTCCAGTGGCGTCTTTGCTACCTTGTCGAACTCGTTCACGCGTATGATGTAATATTCCGGGAAAATCTCTCTTGGGTACTTGGGCAGGATGGCATCCTCCTGCTTGGTCGAGATTTGCAGTTCGTCGGAAGTGTGCACGCCTATAAAACGGTTCTGTCCGTGGTAGAGGTAATCGTTACCCTTGCCCAAATCGAAATAGACGATGCTGATGGAGTACACCTTCTTGATGTTTCCATAGCTCTCGCCTAATGAAATGTGTTCGGTGATGGTCTTGGCCACGCCGTACAGTATGCGTTCCAGATAATAAACCTCCCGCGTGTTCTGCACCTCCACGAGTATGATTTCGCCTTTGCTGTTCTTTGCCTTGATGTCCACGCGGTTGAACTTGTCGGTCTCGGCCAACTGGTTCCCCTCACTTTCCAATATTTCCACGATTTGCGTCTTGTCCTCGAAGAGCACTGTGAGCAACCCTTCCAGCACGGCGAAGTTGGCCTTGTCGCGTAGCAGCCGCTTGATGGCCCAGTCGAATCGTATGTATCTGTCCTTGAGCTTGCCCATAAGATATTTATTTTAGGGTTTATGCAAATACAAAGAAAAGGAATTATCGCAAGAAATCAAAGTGAAAGGGCATGAAATATTTCTTGATACTTTGGGAATTCAAAGACCGCTGACCGCATACCTACAATTTCACGATGTCTTCTTTGGAGAGTCCGGTGGCGCGAGAAATATCTTCCATGGACAGCCCCATGGCTTTCAGGTTCCGTGCCGTGGATAGGAGTGCTTCTTCCCGTCCTTCCGCTCGTCCTTCTTCCCGTCCTTCCGCCCTTCCTTTCGACCGTCCTTCCGTCAATCCTTCCAGTTTGGCTGTGCTCAACACGTCATTTTGTATCATGATGGCATTGAGATGCTCGTCGTAGG
>NZ_KN390108.1:0-1298 GCF_000213295.2 Capnocytophaga sp. oral taxon 329 str. F0087 | reverse complement strand
CGTACTTTTTGATGAGATAGAAAAAGCCCATACTTCAGTATTTGATGTATTCCTACAAATAATGGACGAAGGGAAGTTACACGACCGCTTGGGTAAAGAAGGTGATTTCTCTAATGCCATTATCCTCTTTACCTCCAATATAGGCTCTGACTTTATTGTCAAATCCTTTACTGAGGGGAATATTCCTTCCTCATCTACTCTTTTAGAGATAATGAGTCGTTATTTCCGACCTGAGTTTTTGGGGCGTCTTACTGAGATAGTACCTTTTGCACCTATTAGCAAAGAAAATGCGCTAAAAATCTTTGAAATACATTTGAAAAAAGAGCTTTTAAACCTAACAGAGGGGATAAACATCTCACTCAATATTGCTCAAGAAGTAAAAGAGCATTTAGCAGAACAAGGCTATGATGCCACCTATGGAGCTCGTCCTTTAAAAGGTATTATTCGTGCCAAATTACGCCGTCCTTTGGCTAAGAAACTTGTAGCAGGTGAATTTAAAGAAGGAGATACTATAGACGTACTCTGGGAAAATAGTGAAGTCGTTTGGAAAAAACGAATATAACCGAATAAATAGAATGAAACACTTAAAAATACTTTTAGTTACTTTTAGTACAATTGCATTGTTATCTTGCTCGGCAAGCCGTTATCTTGCTGAGCTTCCTTATCATTACCCTACAGATGCTTTCTACAAAGCAGTATTAGCCCAAAAGAAACAAATCAATGAGCAGTATACCTTGGTAGATGATAAGGGAGAAAACTTATCCGATAAGGAATTAGCCTTAAGAGAGAAATACTCTATTATTTTGGCTGTACCCCCTAAAAAAATCACCAACTATAAGCTCTATGCTTTTATAGATGATTGGATAGGAACGCCTTATAAGGAAAAGACCTTAGAAAAACAAGAAGGAGCAGATGCTTCTTACTTTATACAGGCATTGTTTAGTGAAGTGTATGAAACTACTTTTCCCAAGACTCCCGATGGTATCTTCCGCTCTAAGGATTTACAGCTTTTCACAGGGCGTACTTATTTAAAAGAAGGGGATATTTTGTTTTTTAGGTATGATAAGTTCAAACCTATTTCCGATGTAGGTTTGTATTTAGGAAATGGTAGGATATTAGCTTGTACCACACAAGAGCTAAATATCTATGATTTCAACGATGAGTACTTTCAAAAACGCTATACAAGTGCTGGAAGACTCAAAGAGAAAAAATAAGATAATTTATTCAAAAAGAATTGTTTATTCAAAAAAAAATTGTACATTTGTCTGCAATAATACAAAAACTCACTCACAATGGAG
>NZ_KN390107.1:0-1401 GCF_000213295.2 Capnocytophaga sp. oral taxon 329 str. F0087 | reverse complement strand
GGGATTCTTTAGCACAACTAACACTGTGCACTACCTTATAGATAAGCTAAAAAAAGTAGATTTCTTTCTGAAAATAGATACTGAGGGCACGTTTAATGCCCAGCACATTATCGCTAAGATACAGCAAATACCAGCGACTAACGCTCATACTGTTGCACTCAATACGTTGAATATAAAACATAAATTGCTTTTTCAAGAATGCTAAACACTAAAAAAACAAAAATAGTAGCAACCTTAGGCCCTGCTACCGAAGACCCCCAAGTAATCAAAGATATGATGGCTGCTGGGGTGAATGTATTCCGCATCAATTTCTCTCACGCCGATTATGACGATGTGCGTGCTCGCGTAGAGATGATTCGCAAGATAAACCAAGAACACGGTTTTCATACAGCTATCCTTGCCGACCTACAAGGCCCTAAGCTCCGTGTAGGCGTAATGGAAGACGATATAATAGTAGCTCCAGGCGACCATATTACTTTTGTAACCGGAGAACCTTTTGTAGGCACAAAAGAACGTGTGTATATGAACTACAAAGAGTTTCCTACTGATGTAAACCCAGGGGAGCGTATCCTTTTAGATGACGGTAAACTTATCTTTGAGGTTGTATCAACTAACCGCGAAGACGAAGTAATGGCTATAGTAGTACAAGGGGGACCTCTCAAATCAAAAAAAGGGGTGAACTTGCCTAATACTAAAGTGTCATTGCCAGCTCTTACTGAGAAAGACATACGCGATGCTCTCTTTGCAATTACCCAAGATGTAGATTGGTTTGCGCTTTCGTTTGTTAGAAATCCTGAAGATATACAAGACCTTAAAGACCTGATAGAAGAGAATGCGGGTCATAAAATACCTATCATCGCTAAGATAGAAAAGCCAGAAGCATTGGTAAATATCGATAAGATTATGGCAAACTGCGATGGTATAATGGTAGCTCGTGGTGACCTTGGGGTAGAAATACCAGCTGAAGAAGTGCCACTTATACAAAAAGAGTTGGTACGCAAGGCTAAATCGCATCATATACCAGTAATCATTGCTACTCAGATGATGGAAAGTATGATTTCGAGCCTTACGCCTACACGTGCTGAGGTGAATGATGTAGGAAACTCTGTACTCGATGGTGCCGATGCGGTGATGCTTTCAGGCGAGACCTCAGTAGGTAAATACCCAGTACAAGTAATTCAGCAGATGAGCAGAATTATCAAGAGTGTAGAGGATTCTGACCTTATACAAGTGCCTCTTGAAACACCTTTTATCCGTTCATTGCGCTACGTTACTAATACCATCTGTTTCCACGCAGCTAAGATGGCAAATGATACCAATGCCAAAGTAATAACCTCGCTAACGAATAGTGGTTATGCGGCATTCCGTATTTCATCATACCGTCCTAATTCGCACATACTT
>NZ_KN390106.1:0-1428 GCF_000213295.2 Capnocytophaga sp. oral taxon 329 str. F0087 | reverse complement strand
CCATTTGGTATCACCTCCATATATTCTTATATTGCTGCGATTGCCTTCTTTTAGTATAAAGCCATCTTTTCTGAGTAAGGGGTATAGATTCCACTTATGAGCTTCTCCAAACTTGCATTCTCCCCAAGCTGTGGTGGCTAATAAGAAGAGTTGCTGGTCAATAGAGGTCTCTAAGGTGGTCTTGGCAAGGTCGCGCTTCTCTATCAACGCCTTGAAGTCTATGGGGGTTTTGTAGTAAGTGCCTTTCATAGATTACTCTTTTGGATATAATTGGATGTCAAATGTACTATTAAATAGCTCAAACTCTACATTGGGGATTTCTTGCATTATATCATCTTTTTTTAGGTATAGCTTAGGATTTTCAAATTTTTCATCTATTTCTAAATGTAGATCAAAGGGCTGTTTTCCTATCCTTTCATAAAACTCCTTAAAAAGCTTTACAAGTTGTTGCTCTCGTTTGCGATATTGGTCATAAGGTAAAACAGAAAACTCCTTACCGCCTACATTACCTGGAAATACCCTAAACTCATACCTCCCTCCAGGAGCATCAAAAGTAGTTGCCAATTCAATAGGAATAGGCTTAGGTTCAGGTGTAATAAAATAATTCACTTCATTAAGTTTTAACCTCCTCTCAGCATTGATAAACACAACGTGATTCTCTTCTTCTCCAACTATTTTTTCAGGATAATCATTTCTATCTACTAAATGAAATGTAAAGCGCCAAGGATATTTCACACTAATTTTATCCCAAATATCAGTGGGAATAGTATTATTCTTTATTTCATTTAATGTCTGCTTAGGTAATTCTTCCTGAAAGAATTTTACATATTCCAACCTTGTATCTTCTCCTGCTACTGTCCCTTTCATTAGTCGCATTTCCCTATGAAAAGCATCATCATCCTTAACTATATATTCTTCTCCTTGGTAAATTCCTAATAAAAAGGTATTCACACCATACAAATACAACATTACTTTTCCACCTGGAATAGGTACTACCTTAAAGTCAATGCCTCCTCCATCTCTGTAAATATATTCCTCCTGTTCAAAAATAGCTTCAATATACTTATGGTCTAAATCAAACTCACCCTTAAAGAATTTATTCTCAGCATAAGAAAACCATTTAATTTTCATTTTATGAGGTAGTGGACGAAATTCATCCCCCACTATCATCATCCCTGCATCACCAAATAAACGACTTCTTAACAGTTGACCAGTAGGAATATTTCCTCCTCTTCCGATCGGATCAGTTAACTCTCCATAGATTATTTCCATTGGATAACCATCATCTGCAGCTGTTAATACCAGCCATTCATAGTTATTATTCATATTATTATATATCTTTTTTACATAATCTGTATTTTTAAAATAAAATAAAAATATAGAAAAAATACATACTATGATTATTATACTATTTTTTTTCATAATAAA
>NZ_KN390105.1:0-1446 GCF_000213295.2 Capnocytophaga sp. oral taxon 329 str. F0087 | reverse complement strand
TTAGTATCTTTGCGCTCTGAAAAAAACAATATCTAAATTTTCTTATAATGGAAGTAAGTAAACGCTATGCACAGCGCGGGGTTTCTGCCGCTAAAGATGAAGTGCATAAAGCTATCAAAAATATAGATAAAGGGCTGTTCCCTAAGGCCTTTTGTAAGATTGTGCCTGACTATCTGACAGGCGATGACCAGTATTGCCTTGTGATGCACGCTGATGGAGCAGGGACTAAATCGTCGTTGGCATATATGTACTGGAAAACTACTGGAGACCTAAGCGTATGGAAGGGTATCGCCCAAGATGCGCTTATTATGAATATTGACGACCTATTATGTGTAGGGGCTGTTGATAATATTATGCTTTCATCCACCATAGGGCGCAATAAAAATCTAATTCCAGCAGAAGTGATTTCGGCTATTATCAATGGCACGGAAGAGCTTATAACTGAATTGGCTGCCCACGGGGTGCATATTCACTCAACAGGAGGCGAAACGGCTGATGTGGGTGACTTGGTGCGCACTATTATTGTAGACTCTACTGTTACAGCACGTGTGAAACGCAGCAAAGTGATAGATAATGCTAATATAAAAGCGGGTAATGTGATTGTTGGTTTGGCCTCATACGGTCAGGCTACTTACGAGACAGCTTATAACGGTGGTATGGGTAGCAACGGACTTACTTCGGCACGCCACGATGTATTTGCCAAAGCGTTAGCCCTTAGTTTTCCTGAAAGTTTTGACCCTTCAGTGCCTGAAGAATTGGTATATGCAGGTACTAAGCAGCTGACCGATAGGGTAGAGGGCAGTCCGTTAGACGCTGGTAAGTTAGTGCTTTCGCCTACACGTACTTATGCACCTATCATCAAGAAGATTTTAGAAAAATACGACAATACGCAAATAAACGGTATGGTACACTGCAGCGGCGGTGCTCAGACTAAAATACTGCATTTTGTTGATAATCTTCATATTATAAAAGATAACCTTTTTGAGGTACCGCCCCTTTTCAAACTGATACAAGAGGAATCAAAAACTGATTGGAAAGAGATGTACCAAGTGTTTAACTGCGGTCATCGTATGGAGTTGTACGTACCTGAGGCTATAGCGGCTGATTTGATAGCTATCTCGGAGTCGTTTGGCGTACCTGCTAAGGTAATCGGTAGGGTAGAGGCTTCTGATAATAAACGTTTAACTATTAAGAGTGAATACGGTACTTTTGAATATTAAACCAGACATATCAAAGGACATACGTTGGGCTTTTGCTTACTTCTTCATTGCGGTACTCTTGGGCATTTTTATGCGGTCGGTAGGCGTAGTTACTTACCCTTTTGAGTTCAATTACCGCTATATAGTGCATACCCATTCGCATTTAGCTCTGTTGGGTTTTGTATACGGATTGTTATCGAGCCTTTTGCTACACTATTTTGTCAGGTTTAAAGAGGAAAAGCCCCAT
>NZ_KN390104.1:0-1482 GCF_000213295.2 Capnocytophaga sp. oral taxon 329 str. F0087 | reverse complement strand
CTCTTTTTCTTGTCCGTAACGTGTACTTATTGTTAGTTTCTTGCTGGCATCAGACCTTTTCAATATCCGTACTGATTTATTCGGAGGAATACTAATGGTACACTCTCCATTAGCAACTATTGTTCTGCCAAAAAATCTTTCTTTTTTCTCAGACAAACCAGTAGGGCTGTTATAGAAATTATAATTGCTATCAACTTCTATGGTACCCCAAAAGGTTTCTTCTCTATACAAGTCTTCTACTAATTTAGAATTGAAGTCTTTTTGTCGAAATTCGTCAAACTCTTGTAGCTGACCGCTTAATCTTTGTCGAGGATTAAGCTCTAATTCCATAGCATCATAACTGCCATATAATCGTTGGAGGTGTACATCTTCTTCTAAGATAGGAGTTATCTTACTTGTTAAATCCGCTATTGTTTTTTCAAGTTCTTGTATCTTTTCACTTGTGTTTTCTACAGTACCACCGGTACTACCATTATCATCACTGATGCTTATGTTTATAAATTTTCCTACCATAATGTTTATTTTTTTGTTATTACTTAATTTTAATTTTATATATCTTTTTTAGCTAATTCTTTATAACTATATGGGCGATATTCAGCTATAAATGGTTTCTGTCCGTGCGTATAATGGCTTCCATACGTTATAACAAACATTGTCCCTGCTGGAGAGTTTTCATATACTACAGGTTCAATTCCTTCTATATCTATAGAAATAGTTAGCTTATCATTTGTAGTTTTATATATACGCGTCTCAAAAAATGGGTCTATAAATACTGTTATTTCTCCACAAGCTACCACAGAGCGACCAAATGTTCTATTACGATAATATTCTTCATTATCATAATATTTCCCGTGTAAAAAAACTTTCCCTGAATGTGCTACTATAGGAACCCAAAATAAACCGGGATAATATAAATCTTTATATAAAGAAGTGTTAATGTCTCTTTGATTATGAAAAATAGGGTCAAATTCACTGTTTTTAATTCCCATATTCTCATAATTTTCTTCTAACAATACATCTTGCTCACGTACTTTTGTATAATGTTCTGAGTTAGTGCCTTTACCAGAGTTATTTGTAAATTTTCCTATCATACGTTTACTTTTTTAGGTTGTTTTTTCTCTTTTGTTGCGTAATAGGTGATACCTCCTCCTATAAGAGCAGCAACGGCAAGCCATATCCAATCTTTACTTTTTTTGACCTGCTCATTATAGCTATCTTGTGTGCTTACGCCCTCTTCTGGTCGAGGCTTATATACAGGTTTAGGAGGTACTACAGCCGGTTTTGGGGCTGGTTTGGTTGTATTCATATAGCAATTAGGTCTAAATTCGTTAATCATTCCCACTTGTACAGTGGCATTGGTTTGGGGATTTTGCAATATTGTTTTCATAAGGCACGGGCATTAACAGTTTATTCTATAATTAAGTGATGGGTATTTGCCCAAAAGGTCTTCAAAATCATCACTGCTAAGGCTCTCTTGCAGCC
>NZ_KN390103.1:0-1603 GCF_000213295.2 Capnocytophaga sp. oral taxon 329 str. F0087 | reverse complement strand
AACATCACTACCCTGCTTAAATACAGGGTGCTGGCTATACTCGCCAAGACTGTCTTTTAGTCGCCCAGCATATACTTCACCTTTTTGAAAGTTGATAACATCTATCCCTGCAGTAATATCAATATCAGTATATTGCACATTGGTTTCGTTGTGCAAGATGATTTCGTGGGTGGCTTTGTTGAAGACGATACTATCTTTAGCCTTGTATTTTACCACATCTTCTAAAGCCCCTTTAGGTTTTTTGATAGTGTCTTTTTTCTTGAGGGTATCGGCCTTAGCTTTAGGCTTTTGAGGTTTGGGTCGCCTGCCGCGTAGTTGGACAGGCAACTTAGGTGTTAAGCTATCTTTTTTGAGAGTGTCGGCTATAGAAAAAGGATATTCATACTGAAAACCGCCTTTTCTAAAGGCAAAAGTTTCAGCGTACCAAAAGCAAGAAGTGATTACTAATAAGCTAATAATGAATGTTATGGTGCGTTTATACTGTTGCAAAGTCTTTTCTGATTAGATGTATTTTGAGGGCTCAAAAGTACGACTTTTTTTTGAATTGAGAGTTATTTTTAGGGATTTTTTGAATGACAAGCTGGGAAGGCTGGGAGGTATAGAGAGGCTGAGAAGGCTGTGAGTAGGATATTTTTATGGGTTAGGGTGGTTTAATAGACGCTTATCCTTCGGTGTTCGTATAGTGTTCGTATAGTGTAAGTATATCTAAAGTAAAGGGAAGGACTAAAAGAAATATTTTCTGCTGTGGTCATTTGTCATTTGATAATTATTTACTATCTTTGCAAAAATAAATTAACTAATATGAGTGCTATTGTAGCAATAGTGGGGCGCCCTAATGTAGGTAAGTCGACCTTTTTTAATCGTTTGATAAAACGCCGTGAGGCGATAGTTGATGCCGTAAGCGGCGTAACCCGTGACCGCCATTATGGCAAAACGGATTGGAATGGTGTGGAGTTTTCGGTTATCGATACAGGAGGGTATTTGGCCGGTGGCGATGATACCTTTCAGAAAGAAATTGATAAACAAGTAAATCTGGCTATTGACGAAGCTGATGCTATCATCTTTATGGTGAATGTAGAAGACGGTTTGACCGGTATGGACGAATCGGTAGCTGCCCTATTGCGCAAAAGTAAAAAGCCTGTTTTTGTGGTAGTTAATAAGGTGGATAGCAATAACCGCCGCGATGATGCCCACGAGTTTTACGCCTTAGGATTTGAGCATTTGTTTTCTATATCGAGCATTAATGGTAGTGGTACCGGCGACTTGTTAGACGAGCTAGTGAAAAACTTACCTGAAAAAGAACAGAAGGAGGAAGAAAATCTGCCACGCTTTGCTGTAGTGGGGAGACCTAATGCGGGAAAATCGTCATTTATTAATGCTCTTATAGGCGAAGACCGCTATATAGTGACCGATATAGCAGGGACTACTCGCGATGCTATTGATACGAGATACAACCGCTTTGGTTTTGAGTTTAACTTGGTTGATACGGCTGGTATTCGCCGTAAATCGAAGGTTAAAGAAGACCTTGAGTTTTACTCAGTGATGCGCTCTATTCGCGCTATTGAGCACTCTGATGTGTGTATACTGATGCTCGATGCGACAC
>NZ_KN390102.1:0-814 GCF_000213295.2 Capnocytophaga sp. oral taxon 329 str. F0087 | reverse complement strand
TTCACTAATCCTATATTGTGGAACACTCTTAAGGCATTCCTTAAGCTATAATTAATGATGAAAACGACTGAACAAAATAAACTATCTGGCGCAGCGAGTGCTATCATAGCCCAGTCAGCAGTGGAAAATAACAAAAAGGCTATCACTACTACCATTAATATAGGATTTATTTTATTTGGTGTAGCAGTAGTAGGTGTAGGCTTCACTGCGTTTTACTTTTTGTATTGGAAAAACCGCTTCCGTCCGATGAAGTACAACCAATATGCGGCTAATAGCAACGTACCTCCAGCAGCGGCTGTAGCCAAAGCCAATGCCTTATACGAGGCAATGAAAGGAGCAGGTACGGACGAAAAGGCTATAAAGAATGCTTTGCGTAATGTTAATTACAACGGATACGTAGATGTTTACAATGCCTTTGGCAAACGTGAACCTGGCGGGCTATCATTCTCATTAGGCAATGGCAATTACGAAGACCTTACAAGTTTCTTACACGGTGATTTAAATGATAAAGAACTACAAGACTTACGCCGTGCTATGGCTCCAGATGCCGCAACACTTATCTAATACTAAGAAAATGATGATGAATGTTTCAAAAAATAAAGCCTTTTTAATAGCAGGTGTCGCTGTGCTGGGGTTAGGTGTAGGCGCGTACTTCCTATTTTTTCGACAAAAAAAAGGAGCATACAACCCTAACGACACTAACCCTAATGCTAACCCAGCTGCTACTGCTGATTATCGCAAGCAGTTACAAGCCTTTTCAAAAAGCCAAAAATTAAAGGATACTACTCGTTCGCTCCTCGCAACGATGAACCAA
>NZ_KN390101.1:0-879 GCF_000213295.2 Capnocytophaga sp. oral taxon 329 str. F0087 | reverse complement strand
GGCTGCAAGAGAGCCTTAGCAGTGATGATTTTGAAGACCTTTTGGGCAAATACCCATCACTTAATTATAGAATAAACTGTTAATGCCCGTGCCCTATGAAAACAATATTGCAAAATCCACAGACCAATGCCACTGTACAAGTGGGAATGATTAACGAATTTAGCCCTCATTGCTATATGAATACAACCAAACCAGCTACTACCACTCCAAAACCAGCGGTAGTAGCTCCTAAAACCGTATATAAACCGCGCCCAGAGGAGGGCGTAAGCACACAAGATAGCTATAATGAGCAGGTCAAAAAAAGTAAAGATTGGATATGGCTTGCCATAGCCGCCGTTATTGGTGGCGGTATAACTTACTACGCAACCAGAGAAAAAAAACAACCTAAAAAAGTAAACGTATAATATTATGATAGGAAAATTTTCAAATTCAGTAAATGTAGAGCAAAACAATAATGGTGGTAACTCTGGTGGTGGCTCTGGCGGTAATAATAGCTTCCCGCTACCCATTCTTGAAGAAGATGTTTTTTTACAAGGTAATATCGGAAGTCCATTTAGTGTAATGGATATTCATCTCAATCAAAGAGAAAGAATGGGAGGTGCACAACCAGAAACTGATGTTATTAGGCAAAAAGATTTCAATTCTACATTAAATGAGGACTTATATATTGAAGAAACCTTTTGGGGTTCAATTGAAGTTGATAGTTATTACAACTTCTATGTTAATCCTTTAGGGTTACCTCAAAAAAAAGATAGATTTTATGGCAGAACAATCGTTGCTAATGGAGAGTGTACCATTACTATTCCTCCGAATAAATCAGTACGGATATTGAAAAGGTCTGATGCCAGCAAGAAACTAACAATAAGTACACATAATGGG
>NZ_KN390100.1:0-993 GCF_000213295.2 Capnocytophaga sp. oral taxon 329 str. F0087 | reverse complement strand
CAAGTGAGCTCGTTATAAATACAGTGTTTTCATCAGGTGGAAACGTATCGCTATTAGACGGCAATACTACCCAACAAAAAGGGGTTACAAATTTTGACGGTAACCGCCTTGAAAACGGACGCTTTTTTGTAATCGAAGCATTAACACTTTTATATGGTGAAGCAGCAGATGGTACTAAAGTATGGGATGTAACTTATGACAAGGCTCTTCCTGCTGTATTGCTATCGTCTGACTTTGTTATCCGTCAAAATGGCGAAATTATTGTAAAATTGCCTGTGGCTGCTATCGAAAACGCTAAGAAATCAAAAGAGGACTACTATCGCGTTTTAGGAGCACTTGCTGTTATTGAGCCTACACAAACCATCGAAATGATGATTGAAACCCCAGTAGGCAGTAGTATTACCCCTGCTACCAGCGGACACAAGTCATTCGTTCGAGTGCTATTACGTGGCTTCGAGACCTATGTGAAGAGATAATAATAATTGGGTGTTAGCCGTTAGTGGTTAGTCGTTAGCAAACGACAATATTCTAACGGCTAACAACTAAAAACTAACACCTAAACTATGACAAGTAGTATCATAACTAACAGAATAAAAGTAAACATCGCATCAGGTGGCAATGCCCAGGGTGATTATGTTACCTTAGAAAAGGGGCGTTGTATAGGCGTTTATTACTTGCCTATTACCTCTTACGAGCCAGAAAACGCTGTTGAAATCTCACTTCGTGACCCGCAAGGCAATGTAATCATTGAACCTGTAGACTATCGTGATTATAAGCACAAGGGCGGTGGTTATGTGCAAGGTATGAAACAGGTAAATTTTGAGTGTAACAATAACAAGTTCCACGTTTCAGTACTTAGCGATACTGCCCTAACCAGCGATTTAAAGGGTGAGTTAGTACTACTCATTCAGCGTGATTGTCTATGCGATAACAACCCTCAATAATTATGAAAGGACTATTACACAGTATTCGTATTACCGATGATATAGTATT
>NZ_KN390099.1:0-801 GCF_000213295.2 Capnocytophaga sp. oral taxon 329 str. F0087 | reverse complement strand
ATAGAATAAAGTATGTATCAAAAAATTCTGCAGTTTTTAAATGAACACCCTAATAACATCGTCACAGTTACGCAAGGAAAAAAACGCTTAGCAAAAGATACAATGCCTAAATATGGCTTCACCCTTGCCGATATAACCAAGCTGTACGGTACGGTTGAAGCCTTTATTTTATCATTGCCAGCACAAGGTTTTGGCAATGGTACCCGTATAGACCTACGTAGGCTATATGGTAGTGGGGCAAGCCAATCAAGTTATAAACACGACACGTTTACGCTCAATTTTAAAGAAAAAGAAACCGATATGACACCCGAACTCATCGCACCTACAGCCCCCGCATCTGTTGGGGAGAATGGCAATTTACCTGCTCCTGCACAACCCTCTGTGCCCCAGCAAGCTCCTGCTGCAGTACCACCCGCTATGGGATACCCACAGCCAGCTATGGGTATGCCAATGCAAATGGGCTTAGGATACACCCCAGTAGCTACTACTGAATGGATTGGTAGCAAGGTGATAGAGGAGCGATACCGAGACCTACAGCGCGACAATGATAACCTGCGAGAAGATAATAAAGACTTGCGAAGCCAAGTGCGCACTTTATCCGAAGAAAAAGCTGCCTTGCGGTTACAGTTAGATACTGCCGATAAAGCACACGAATTGAAGCTAAAGGAAGAGCTGCTAAACAAACAGAGTTTTTGGGAAAGCAAAGGATTTGAGCGAGTAAGTGAAACACTGGGGGCTGTTATACCTATGGTTGTAGAGCGAATGGCTGGAGCATCTGCGTCAGCTGAAGCTGCAGCACCT
>NZ_KN390098.1:0-848 GCF_000213295.2 Capnocytophaga sp. oral taxon 329 str. F0087 | reverse complement strand
AAATACTCTGGTGTGAGAGGCTGACTGCATAACCTACTTATTTCCTCCCCAGTGCCACGTGCTACATAGCTTTCTACTTGTTGTATTTTTTCTTGTAGCTGGGCATCTGATAGAGGGTTTAGTAAGTCGTATAATGATTGTTCTATTCCCATAATAGTTAATTTTGAATTGTGAATTATGATTTTTTCATCATCATTACCATCATCATTAGGATTACTACGCCTCCTACACCTAACCCAATGTATAAGGGGGTGTTGTCTTTCTCTGGCTTAGGGGTTTTCGTTGCTGCTACGGTTGGCGATGGCTTGTAGCATTGCGGCATTCTGTTGTTGCATCTGGGTAAGGAACTGCATCATTGCTTCGTTGCCTGCATTGCCACCACCGTTTTTTATATTGGCTTGTGCCATTTGTAGGTAGAATTTTCTGTCCTCTTCGCTCATTCCTGCTGTGCCAGGGACATCTTGTCCGCTGCGAAACGCATTGATGAGATTATTAACGCTACCAGCTGCCCCTACTAACTGGGTAAAGCGGTTCATAATATTATCAAATGAGTAGTTCCACTGCTTAATAGGCACGCTCATAGCCGAGCGACAAGAGGTGCAGCCGCCTAATTGCGGAGCTGCTAACTGATAAAGGGCTAATTTACTTTCCATTGTGTTAATTTTTAATTGTGATTTTTGATTTATTTCATTACTTTTATCATCATTGCTACTACGGCTACGCCAGCAAGTAGATAAAGAAATGTGTGGTCGGGCTTTTGGGGTTGATTAAAAAAATCGTCAGTACGCCGCTTGCTGTCGGCGGTGCTCTGTACTATGTAATTGGTCATCGCTTCTTTCATAGATATT
>NZ_KN390097.1:0-958 GCF_000213295.2 Capnocytophaga sp. oral taxon 329 str. F0087 | reverse complement strand
AGCACGAAAAGAGCAACTACCGCTATACCAGCACCGATAAGCAGGGTGTTGTTTTTGTTTTTCTTCTGCTCTTTTTCTTTTTGCAGGGTGCGTTGTATTTCCTCGCGTTTAAGTTGCTCGGCTTTGTCGGCGGCAGCTTTGGCTTCAGAGGCTTTTACCATTATTCGCGTTTGCCTCATCAGGTTGATGTCTTTTTTGAGCTGTATGGCTTGCTCCTGTAGGCTGTTGTACTTCTGGCGTTCATCTGCAAGGTCTTTGCTTAATAGAGCTACCTTATCGGGGGCAATACGGTCTTCTATCTGTTTTATCCTTACTTCTAATGCTTTCCGTTCTTCTGCTACAGATTTGGTTTTTTCTGACCATTCGAGTGCTTCATTGCGGTAATCATTACAAGTGAAGCTTACCCCTAAAAAAGGGCGGCTAAGAGCATCAAGCGCATCGAGGTTGAAGGCGGTGAGCCCATAACGCCCTTCGGCTACTTCGGGGTTGTCTTCCCACACTTTGCGCTGGGCTTCAAGGTCGGCTACTTCGTTGCTTAAGGCACTTACTTTGCGGCGGTAGGCTTCGGTGTTTTTTTCCATAGCATTGACCATTTGCATATTTTCACCATTTTCCTTTGTAGCAATGGTTGCTTTGAGGTTTTCGATAGCTTTTAGGGTATCGTAATAGGCGGTTTTACTGCGGTCGCGGTCTGAACGCTCATCGCCGCAATTGCCTACAAGGTCGCCTACTATAGTACCCCCAAAAATATTCTTTAGTCCCCACCCTAAAGCAGGAATAGGGGCACAATGTTGGGCTGTACGGGGTTTGTCAAAAGGGTTTTCCATATAATTGTTAATTATTGTTGTTACTTTATTAGGTATAAGGCTGCTACGACAAAGGTGCCTAATAGCAGCAGTTTTTTTTGTTCTTCTTGGGCTAATTTTTTCTTTTTATTAGCGTTGTCTTGGGCTATTTT
>NZ_KN390096.1:0-1310 GCF_000213295.2 Capnocytophaga sp. oral taxon 329 str. F0087 | reverse complement strand
CGCTGATGATTTTGGCAAGGGTGTCGAGCTTGTCGCGGGTTACCTTTGTATGTACGTTTATCATTAGGGCTCGCAATCCGTTTTCGATGCTGTCGAACTGCTCGAAGCGGCTATCGGTGTTTTGTGAGTGCGGTACTTTGCCTTGCCAGGGAGTGTCGCGCTTTTCAAGATTGCCGGGGTTATTGTTGCGTATGCCGCGTGTGTAGGGGGTGTTTCTGAAGTCCATATTAGAGTACATTTTGTTTAAACATATATGTAATGCCAAAAATCTCGACATCTAATTCATAGCGCAAATCGCGCATAAATGTTACGGCATTGGCTTTGACTACGTTGGTAAAGTCGTTAAGCGAGGTGGTGCCGTTGGGCTGTTGGGCTGATTTGCCGGCAAAGAGTTTTTTCCAGTTGTCGGCTTCGCCCGTGAGGCTGTAGGCGTGCTTAAGGAGTTCGATAGTGGGGATTTCTACATATATATTGGGGAATGTATAGCTACCGCCTGCCGGTAGGGTTACGCCACTGATAGAGCCCAAGCTGCCGAACGCCAATAGCTTGTTGCCTACATACACACGGTAGCTTTTGGCAGAAATAGAGCCTGCAGAGCTTGCGGAGAAGTCTTGCGCTGTTGGGTTTTGCAAAATAAGGTCGATATAAAAGCGCATACGCTGGGTGCTTATATCGAAATTCTTAGGTAGGGATACTTTGAATAATATTCGCTTAAAGAGTTCCTTGCCTTGCGATATTTTGGCTTTGGTAAAGCTCATTAGCCCTATGGCTAATACGGCTACCCCGCCAATGATTAAATGCTTTGCTTTCATTTTATTAATTTGCTAATTCTGAAAATTAGGTATCCTACGGCGGCTACTCCTATCCAAGCGAGTATTTTGGTGTATAGGGGGGTGTAGGGTACGGGTATTTTCTGGGTTTGTACGACTGTTTGCTGGGTGCTGACGGTTGAGCGTTGTCGGCTGTTAAGTTGCTCTTGTAGCTGCTGGTATAGTACGAGCTGCTGGCGGTACTTGTCGTAATAGATGCCGTAGCTGTTGCCGCTGGAGTGTTTAGCCGTAGCCAGACGCGAGAGGGCATCGGTGAGCTGTTGTTGGCATAGGCTATCGCAGGGGGCACTGCCGGTGTGTACGGCTGGCAGGGGTATATAGAGGGTGTCGTGCACGGGTGGGGTGCGCTCTATATAAAGGGTATCAGAAGACTTTATTATGCTTTCTGACTTAAAAATCTGCTGTGGGGTGCGGCAGGCACTGAGCAGTAGGGCTATGATGATGAGGGTGCGGTACTTCATAGATTAATTATTAAGTTTC
>NZ_KN390095.1:0-539 GCF_000213295.2 Capnocytophaga sp. oral taxon 329 str. F0087 | reverse complement strand
TCATAGATTAATTATTAAGTTTCTTGTCAATGTAGTCTGAAAGGTGGCTTATAATATCTTCTATTTCATCTAAAATACTTTCGGCGAACACTCCCGTTACACCACACAAGGCGTTCACTACTGGGATAGGTAACTGCAAGAAATGCAGGAAGAGCACCCCCGCACATAAGCTGGTGAAAATAGCGATTAAGCAAGAGCGAAAAAAACGGCTCCAAGTCATTCGGCGTCTTAATTTTTTGATAGAGACACCTATTGCTCCCGCGAGCATAAATGAGCCGTATTTATTTATAAATTCAAGCATTGTTTTCTTAATATATTATTAGAGATTATGGGTTTAATTAGTGCTAATTTCTTCATAGCCAAACGGGCGTACTTCAGAGATAGCCAAAACTCTGGAATTAAATACAGGGGTAACCAAGAATACAGTACCAGCAGGAGAGCCAACATACTCTTTTTCTTGTCCGTAACGTGTACTTATTGTTAGTTTCTTGCTGGCATCAGACCTTTTCAATATCCGTACTGATTTATTCGGAGGAATA
>NZ_KN390094.1:0-1851 GCF_000213295.2 Capnocytophaga sp. oral taxon 329 str. F0087 | reverse complement strand
GCCTAATCCGAATACCTTTAGTATAGCCAAAGTAGCGATAAAGAATGTAAGTTGTAAGGGCGATAGCGATGGTACGGTAACCCTTACCTTAGCAGGAATGGTAAGTACCCATACCTATAATGTAGCTATAAGTCCATCGGCAGGAGTAACGATAAGTCCTACTAGCTTAACAGGAGGGGCTAATGTAGTGAATTTCTCAGGCTTAGCTAAGAATACTTATACGGTAACGATAACCAATCAGAATACCTTATGCGAGCAAACACAGGTATTTACGATAGCAGAACCTACGGTATCACTTACCGCTACAACGAGTGTACGTTCAATTACTTGTGCCAACAACGATGGAGAGATACGCATAGAGAATGTTAGCGGAGGCTGGGGAGCTTATCAGTACTATATAGATACGGTAGCACCAACACCTACCAGTGGCGCTTGGACAAGTACGAGCGTAAGAAGTGGTTTAGTATCGGCTACTTATCATATAGCAGTAAGAGATAACCACGGCAAGGGCTGTCAGGTAACAGTAGGTACGATAACCCTAACGGGACCAGAGACAATGAGTGGTACACTAACAGTTACCCAAGAGAATTGTGTAGCGGGTACAGGAGAGATAAGTGTACAGTCAGTAACTGGAGGAGATGGCGTGAATTACACTTACCAACTGATAAAAGACGGAGTGAAGGAAGGTATAGCCCAAGGCACGCGAACCTTTACTGGTTTGGGAGCAGGAAGCTACGAGGTAGTAGTAAGCGACAGCTGGGGTTGCTCAGCAACGCTTACAGCAGTAACATTATATGAGCCTATTAGCGGGATACAAGTAGCGATACTAAAAGAGGTAACTTGTGCGACTCCTACGGGAGCGACTTTGAGTATTACCCACCAAGGAGGAACTAATAGCCTAACATATACCCTTACTCGATTGGGAGGAGGTGTTACTACGCCAAGCAGTATACCGGTATTTACAGGAGTGCCAGCAGGTAACTATATAGTAGGAGTGAAAGACAACAAGACAGCTTGTGCTACAAAAACCACTACAATAGAAGTAACACCAGCGCTACCGGTGGCCTTTACTCATACACAAACTAATGTAAGCTGTCACGGAGATGATGATGGTAGGATAGATGTAACCATACCAGGTACGCAATCTCAAACTGACTATGTGATACAGATAGAGGGAGCAGGAGGCTTTGCAACAAGAACTGAAACGGTGAATACAACACCAAAGACGATACGATTCCCAATGCTTAAAGCAGGGGTATATACAGTAACTGTATATTCATCAAGAGCTTGTCAATCGTCAGAAACGATAACTATTACAGAGCCTGCACAGTTGGTAGTGAGCAGTACAACGGTAACGACCCACTTTAGCTGTGATGCGAATAATCAGGCGCGTCAGGCAATCGTACAAGCGATAGCAGATGGTGGGGTTACAGGTACTTATACATATAAGTTTGCGATATTTGATGGACAAAGCACCACTACTATAAATAATGGTAATAGTAATGTAGTGAGTGTGACTAGTAATGGTACGTATACCCAAACGGTAGTAGTATATGTAACAGATGCCAATGGCTGTACCGCTAATAATGTAAACAGTCCAACGGTAATACCACCGCTGAAACGTATAACATCTATTAAAGCACAGCAGACCCGTCCGATAGACTGTCAAGGGGCAGAAGCAGTAGACTTTACTATAGAAGGAGGTTCTAATCAGGGCTATATAGTGAGAGTGACAGGAGGTACAACTACGCCAAGTATCTATACGGTAACCTCAGGGGTAAGTGTTGTATCAGTAACCTTTACTGTACCAGGTTATTATGAAGTAACCGTAACTGACAGTGCTACGGGTTG
>NZ_KN390093.1:0-849 GCF_000213295.2 Capnocytophaga sp. oral taxon 329 str. F0087 | reverse complement strand
TTACGCTTTCTTTAGCGCGAATGTTCACATAGCCGTCTTTGTCTTTTACTACGGCATAATCTCCAAAAGGCCCTTGCGCAAAGGCATTGGTCGTAAGGAGGAAGAATAAAATAAGTAAGTGTTTCATATCCAATAGATAATTGATAACAAGCTATTTATCAAGTTGTTTATTTCCTTGAATACTTGTATAAGTTTCATTTGAAAGTTTTTTAATAGATTTCAGATAATCTACTTTGTCTAAAACAGCACGTTGTTCTTTAATGGTTTCTACTAAAATTTTAAAACGTTCTTCAATACTATAGAAGCGATTAACCCCTGCTTCATTTTTAATTCCCCCGAATTCAGGGGAATTAAACTTATATAATCAGCTTCATTAATCACTCTGATATTTATTTCAATATCTTGTACTTTAAGTTTATTATTTGTTGGTGCCATATTTTTGGTAAATTTTAGTTACATCATTAAAGTGGTTGCCCTATAATACGGGTTTTGTACTCACCTTTTACTATTTGCCAACATACTATGTAAGCCCAACTAGCATCGCTATTGCTCGCAAAAATGTAAAGTGCCTCAGCTTCCTCATCATAGAATATGAGTCTGTTAAAATAGAAAATTTGATATAAATCATCATAAGCACTTTTAGGAATAGGTACGTTTTTGCCTTTCATAGTTACGGTAATACTCTTGTAATGGTCATCAGGCAATAATTCATCTTCTATACCATATATTTTTTTGCCATCAATGATAAGCTCTGTCCAACCATCGTGTTCTTTCTTAGTAATCTTGTGCTTGGTTTTGTCGAACTTCTGTTTGGTAATGGTTACTTTTACGTCCTTATCATCAAAAATA
>NZ_KN390092.1:0-1101 GCF_000213295.2 Capnocytophaga sp. oral taxon 329 str. F0087 | reverse complement strand
TCTTTAGCACGAATGTTTACATAGCCGTCTTTGTCTTTTACTACGGCATAATCTCCAAAAGGACCTTGCGCAAAGGCGTTGGTCGTAAGGAGCATGAATAGAATAAGTAAGTGTTTCATATTAAAAAAGTTTTATTTTATTAAAGATGCTCACTAAAAAACGCCTCCAATTTATCAAACGGAATTACTCCAGCTTGATTGTCGTAAAAATCAGTATGGCGGGCATTAGGGACAATCAGCAGTTCTTTTTTCTCGCTCCCTATTAGCTTATAGGCATCTTCACTCATATAGCGCGAATGAGCATTTTCTCCTGCAATCATAAGGGTTGGCACTTCTATTTCGTTTGCATAGGCTAACAGAGGGAAATTCATAAATGAAAGCAGTGTAGTGGCTGTCCAAACGTGATTAGAAACCGAACGCTCGTGGAAACCTCGTGGTGTTTTGTAAAACTCAATATAATCATTTAAGAATTGAGGTACTTTATCCGATGGCTCATCGGGCATAGGGTAACCTGGTGTAGGGGTTCCTGTCTCGGCATCTGCCCAACGAATAGCATTGAGCGAGCGCTTCATTTCCAAACGCATTTCGGGTGTATTGGCATCAAAATAGCCTTTGCTAAACACGCGCGACATATCGTACATTACCATTGTGGCCACTGCCTTAATACGGGTATCGATAGCGGTAGCATTCAGTGCAAAGCCTCCCCAACCGCAGATGCCTATGATACCTATTTTTTCTCTATCTACAAAGGGTTGAATGCCTAAGCAATCTACCGCAGCCGAAAAATCTTCGGTATTGATGTCTGGCGATGCTACATTGCGAGGTTCTCCACCACTTTCACCAGTATAAGAAGGGTCGAAAGCTAAGGTTACAAAGCCTCTTTCAGCCATCGTTTGGGCGTAAAATCCTGAGGCTTGCTCTTTTACAGCTCCAAATCCTCCACAGACAGCAAGGGCAGCAAGTTTTTTATCTTCGCTGTTTTTAGGGAAATACAAATCGCCTACGAGGGTAATACCATAGCGGTTTTTAAACGATACTTTTTTGTGTTCAACTTTATCGCTTTTAGCGAAAATCTTATCCCAGCAGCAAGCATTTACAGGGT
>NZ_KN390091.1:0-537 GCF_000213295.2 Capnocytophaga sp. oral taxon 329 str. F0087 | reverse complement strand
TAGACTTGAATGGCAATTGCTTAATACAAGCTGGGTATTACCCCAAAATAGAGAGCGGATATACCTTGTCGGACATCTTGCAGGAAGAAGTGAGCCAGGAGTATTTCCTATCCGAGAAGATGATTGCCTTCCTACAACAAAAACGCAAAGTCAATTTCAAGCCCAACTTAGTGGAACACTCAAAGCCAATGGCAATATGAATGCTGATGACACCTACATCATTCCTAAAGTTGCAAGTACCCTCACAGGAGGCGGGCATTCTGGAGGCTTACATTCCGATATGACAGTGATACAACTTAATCCTTCTACTGAGTCTAATGGTAGGCAACCTTACCAACAAAATAGGGTATATGATGAGAGAGGAATATCACCTGCCCTAACAAGAAATAATAATGATTTTATTATTAAACAACGCCCACGAGGCAAAAATAAAGGCGCAGACCTAACTATTTGCCCTACTATATCGAGCAACGCCTTTCAAGAGAATAACCTACTGTGTGGCATACGCAGATTAACAGAAATAGAATGCGAACGTCT
>NZ_KN390090.1:0-1444 GCF_000213295.2 Capnocytophaga sp. oral taxon 329 str. F0087 | reverse complement strand
AACTATTTGCCCTACTATATCGAGCAACGCCTTTCAAGAGAATAACCTACTGTGTGGCATACGCAGATTAACAGAAATAGAATGCGAACGTCTTCAAGGCTTTCCAGACAATTATACGCAATACGGCAACTACAACGGCAGAATAAGGCGTATTTCAAAGACAAATCGCTACAAACTCATTGGCAACGCCGTAACCGTAGATATTGTAGAATTAATAGCAAAACGATTAAAATTTACAGAACAATGAATAACACCCTACACCTCACTATCAAAAAGCAGTGGTTTGATATGATACTCTCAGGTGAGAAAACAGAAGAGTACCGCGACATCAAGCCGTATTACAACCTTCGGTTTTGGAAAAGAGTACGACACTGTCGTCTTTAGAAATGGTTATGCTCGTGATGCCCCAAGTCTCACCATAGAATTAAAATCTATACGCTTTGGCACAGGAAACCCCGAATGGGGCGCAGAAGCCAATAAGAAGTACTTCGTGCTATACTTAGGAAAAATTATTAACAAAAAAAATATCAACAAATGAAAACAAAAACATTTAAAGAATTATCAATAAAGGTTACATACTCTGTAGACCTTTCAGAGGTAGAAATACCAGAAAAAATTGCAGAACAAATGGAGCAAGCATATGATAGAAGAGAAATAATTTGTCTATCGAGCCCATTAAAATATCCGAATTTAGAACAATGGTTGATAAACTATGCCAAAGAAGAGGATAGTGAAGACCTTGAATACAAAATAGAAATTTTAAAAGCCGAATAAAATGAACACACAAAATTTAACAATCCAAGAACTTGTGCCCCTTATCCAAGAATGGGCAAAAAAAAGAGAAATCTATAAGAAAATAACAAGTTTTAACCAGCTCCTCAAAACACACGAGGATGTTGGCGAACTTATCAAAGCGTGTTATGACGATGACCGTCCTGCTATTCAGGACGCCATAGGCGATGTAATGGTAACCCTCATTAACTACTGCTATATGGAAAGAATAGACGTATTAGAGCAAATCAATGATGTTTTGAATTTTGAAAGAAAGCGAGCAGATAGCAAAGTGGTGTTAGCATTAAGCATTCAAGATAGTTTAACTCGTCTAATGCACGCTAATTTTAGATTGTTAGGGATAGGAGGAGAAACGCCCTTTTTGTATTTTTATGAAATCATTACTATAATTGGTTATTTAGATGATATAGCTTTCTTAGAAAATACCACCCTTAAGGAGTGCCTAAATATCGCCTACAACGAAATCAAAAACAGAACAGGAAGAATTATTAACGGAAAATTTGTAAAAGATTAATTAAAAAAGAAAATGATGCAAATTATAAATAATACAGGCGCTATAATCAAAGAACAAATTAACTTAGGTAACATTGATAATTTGAATATTGATGATTTGTTTAAAAATAATACTAACAATAAGAAAATGAAAAATAAC
>NZ_KN390089.1:2688-3301 GCF_000213295.2 Capnocytophaga sp. oral taxon 329 str. F0087 | reverse complement strand
TAGTACCTTGGTAATTGGTACTGGTAGCTTAACAGTAACGCCAGTAACGCCACTTACTGTACCTAATGGTATAACAGGTGGTACTACTAGCAGTGTACTTACTGGAGTAAGACTCAACGGTAATGTAGTAACGAATACTAACTCAGTAACGATAACCTTTAGCGGTTTGCCAGCAGGCGTTACTACCGATACACAAGGACGTATTGTGATACCAGCGGGCACTCCAGCTACTAGCACTCTTGTTACTTACAAAGTATGCGAAAAACTTAACCCAACCAATTGCCAAACCGTAACTAGTACCTTGGTAATCGGTACCGGTAGCTTGACTGTAACACCTGTAACACCGCTTACGGTTCCTAATGGTATAACAGGTGGTACTACTAGCAGTGTACTTACAGGTATCACCCTAAACGGCGCAACGGTAACCAATACTAATTCGGTAACCATCAGCTTTAGTGGTCTGCCAACAGGAGTAACCTCTAATACTAACGGTCAGCTTGTAATACCAGCAGGTACTCCAGCGGGTACTCATACTATTACTTATAGAGTATGCGAAAAGCTTAACCCAACGAATTGCCAAACCGTAACAAGTACATTGGTAATCGGTACTGGT
>NZ_KN390089.1:1534-2067 GCF_000213295.2 Capnocytophaga sp. oral taxon 329 str. F0087 | reverse complement strand
GGTAGCTTAACAGTAACGCCAGTAACGCCACTTACAGTTCCTAATGGTATAAGCGGTGGTACTACTAGCAGCGTACTTACTGGAGTAAGACTCAACGGTAATGTAGTAACGAATACTAACTCAGTAACTATTAGCTTTAGCGGTCTGCCAACAGGGGTAACCACTAATACTAACGGTCAGCTTGTAATACCAGCGGGCACTCCTGCTACTAGCACTCTTGTTACTTACAAAGTATGTGAGAAACTTAACCCAACCAATTGCCAAACTGTAACAAGTACTTTGGTAATCGGTACCGGTAGCTTAACAGTAACACCAGTAACGCCACTTACTGTACCTAATGGTATAACAGGAGGCACAACTAGCAGTGTACTTACCGCAGTAAGACTCAACGGTAATGTAGTAACCAATACTAATTCAGTAACCATCAGCTTTAGCGGTCTGCCAGCAGGTGTAACTACCGATACACAAGGACGTATCGTGGTACCAGCAGGCACCCCAGCTACTAGCACTCTTGTTACTTACAAAGTATGTGA
>NZ_KN390089.1:0-886 GCF_000213295.2 Capnocytophaga sp. oral taxon 329 str. F0087 | reverse complement strand
ATCAGCTTTAGCGGCTTGCCAACAGGGGTAACCTCTAATACTAACGGTCAGCTTGTAATACCAGCGGGCACTCCAGCAGGTACTCATACGATTACTTATAGAGTATGCGAAAAGCTGAACCCAACAAACTGCCAAATCGTAACAAGTACTTTGGTAATCGGTACCGGTAGCTTAACAGTAACACCAGTAACGCCACTTACCGTTCCTAATGGTATAAGTGGCGGAACTACCAGCAGTGTACTTACTGGAGTAAGACTCAATGGTAATGTAGTAACCAATACTAATTCAGTAACGATAAGCTTTAGCGGTCTGCCAGCAGGAGTAACTACCGATACTCAAGGACGTATCGTGGTACCAGCAGGCACTCCAGCTACTAGCACTCTTGTTACTTACAAAGTATGTGAGAAACTTAACCCAACCAATTGTCAGACAGTAACTAGTACATTAGTAATAGGAACAGGCAGCTTGACAGTAACGCCAGTAACGCCACTTACTGTACCTAATGGTATAAGCGGCGGCACAACTAGCAGTGTACTTACCGGAGTAAGACTCAATGGTAATGTAGTAACCAATACTAACTCAGTAACGATAACTTTTAGCGGTTTGCCAGCAGGGGTAACTACCGATACTCAAGGACGTATCGTGGTACCAGCAGGTACTCCTGCTACTAGCACTCTTGTTACTTACAAAGTATGCGAAAAGCTTAATCCAACTAATTGCCAGACAGTAACAAGTACCTTGGTAATCGGTACTGGTAGCTTGACAGTAACACCAGTAACGCCACTTACTGTACCTAATGGTATAACAGGTGGTACTACCAGCAGTGTACTTACTGGAGTAAGACTCAACGGTAATGTAGTAACGAATACTAACTCAGTAACGATAA
>NZ_KN390088.1:0-2088 GCF_000213295.2 Capnocytophaga sp. oral taxon 329 str. F0087 | reverse complement strand
GTATTAAGCAAAAGAAACTCAAGTTTCAGTTTATAGCTGATGAAGTCCCTTTTGAAATAACTTTTGATAAGGAAAAAGTAGAGAAAATTTATTTTAATTTGCTCTCTAATGCGCTTAAATACACACCTATATCGGGTGAAATAATAGTGAAACTGCAAAAAGAAGATGATAAAGTTTGTCTTTCAGTCTTCAATAGTGATTCGTATATTCCTAAAGATAAACAGACAGAAGTGTTTGAACACTTCTATAAGATAAATCCTGATAGTGAAGGTTCTGGTATAGGTTTGGCTTTGGTGCAGGCCTTAGTAGCTTCGCACAACGGAACTATTAGTATAGAGAGTGTTGAAAATGTAGGAACTACTTTCTATATCTATCTTCCTATAGAACAACAAGAGGTAACTTCTAAAACATTGTACGATACTAATTACATAGAAACGCACCTTGACTTATTGCCTTCGGAATCTACCCTAAAAACATTGCCTGATACTACAGAACTTTCCGATAAAAAACCTTTGATACTCATTGTTGAAGATAATCCTGATATGCGCCGCTTTATTCACTATATCCTCAGTGATGATTATAATATCATTGAGGCTGAAAATGGTGAAGAAGGTTTTGAGGTAGCTAAAAAATACCTTCCTGATGTGGTAGTGAGCGATGTGCTAATGCCAAAAGTAGATGGTTTTGATTTATGCCAGTTATTGAAAACCAATGTTTCTACTAACCATATTCCTGTGATTTTACTTACTGCCTATGCTATGGATGAGCAGAAACAAGTAGGTTTTGAAAGTGGTGCCGATGCGTATATTGCTAAACCTTTCAATATAAGACTCCTCAGAACACGTGTGCGTAAACTCATTGAGAATCGCAAAAAAATACGTGAGACCTTTAGCCACTTTTTGCTTAATGAAGCCCAACAAGAGACTTTAGGAAAAGTAGAGCAGCAGTTTATCAATGATTTTACACATTATGTAGAAAAAGCCATTGCTAATCCTGAATTGAATGTAGATGAGATAGCAGAGGCTCTTGGTTTGTCTCGCTCTAATTTATACCGAAAAATAAAATCTCTTACTGATTACTCACCTAATGAACTTATTCGAACTATACGGGTGAAATATGCCAAACAGCTGCTTAATAGTAAAGCTAAAAGCATCTCAGAGGTTGCTTATGAAGTAGGTTTTTCTTCACCCTCTTATTTTGCTAAATGTTTCAAAGACTTTTACAATGAAAGTCCTACAGAATATTTAGAACGCATTAGATAATCTAAAAATTTACTAATTGGCAAGTTGGCTAATTGATAAATTATTCATATCTTTGCCACATTAATTAACCGTTAATGTTATAATGATGAAGTTAAAACATATTTCTTTGGTAGCAGTAGCTGCCTTTTTGTCGGCTTGTCATCAGTCTAAAACAGAGACTGAGAAAGAGACCGAAGCACCTCAAAAACCCTTGATTAGCTATGTAGATCCATTTATTGGTACAGGCGGACACGGGCATACCTACCCTGGGGCAACTACCCCTTTTGGTATGATACAGGTCAGTCCTGTGAATGGTCTTAGCCACTGGGATTGGTGTTCAGGCTATCATTATTCTGATAGTCTAATGGTAGGTTTTGGTCATTTAAGCCTAAGTGGTACAGGTATTGGCGACCTAAACGATATTTTACTGATGCCTACTCATAAAACGTATGACCTTAGCGAGCTAAAGTACGGCAGAAAAGAGCAATACCCTGTGAATGCAAAAGAGTTTCGCGATATGGTACCTTACAAATCTAAGTACAGCCATAAGAACGAAAAAGCAGAACCAGGTTACTACCAAGTATATTTAGAAGACCCTAAAGTGAATGTAGAGCTCACAGCGGCACAACGTTACGCTGTACATCGTTATACTTTTGAAAAAGGGGCAGAACAATCAGTACTACTGAACTTGGGGTATACTATCAACTGGGATAGCCCTACTAAAACCTCGTTTAGTAAATCAAATAAGAAGTTAGACGCTAATAACAACGGCAATATTATTACAGGTTATCGTTATAGTACTGGCTGGGCTGAAAACCAAAAAGTGTTCTTTGCTATTCAGTTCTCT
>NZ_KN390087.1:0-2128 GCF_000213295.2 Capnocytophaga sp. oral taxon 329 str. F0087 | reverse complement strand
CAAAATCCATTAGTTTTTCAGGAGTGCGGTGTGCCGATACTATATCAACCACGGTTTCTATGTCGAAAGAACGGAGTATATCGACTGCCTCTTGCATCACGGGCAAGTCGCTTTTGCTCCCCATTACAACAGCTACTTTCATTTCAGGAATTAATAATTTGCCGCAAAAGTAATACAAAAAAAATAAAAAAACAAATTATTTTTTTGTTGGCTTTTGATAGGAATGGGAGGTCTGGGAGGAATGGGAGGGCTGAGAGTAGCCTATTTTTCTGGTTTTGTTGCGGATTTCATAATAAGTTTTGTTGGGGCTTCCTATATTCTTTCTATATCTATTATATATTTTTTCTGTACTGAAGATATAATTGCAGTATTTTTAAAATAAAGTGAAAAATATTAGGAATTTTGCAGGTAGGACGAGTGGGAGTGCGAGCCGCACGGGCAGAGATGTGGGACGGGTGGGACAGGTGAGACAAGTGGGACGGGTGAGAGTGCGAGCCGCATGGACAGAGAAGTGGGATAAGTGAGACAAGTGGGACAGGTGAGACAAGTGGGACAGGTGAGACAAGTGGGACAGGTGAGACAAGTGGGAGTGCGAGCCGCACGGGCAGAGATGTGGGACAAGTGGGGCAGGTGAGGCAGGTGAGATTAAGGGAATTATGGGGAGAAAGAATAGGCGAACAAAGAGTTAATGATATTTATTTTTTGTAGTTTTGCTTTTTATTCGTAATTTTGCGGCAAAATAAATGAAATGGCAACTAAATATATATTTGTAACAGGAGGCGTTACGTCTTCTTTAGGCAAAGGTATTATCGCAGCCTCACTGGCTAAACTATTGCAGGCTCGTGGCTATAGGGTTACTATTCAGAAGTTTGACCCTTATATAAATGTAGACCCGGGGACTCTGAACCCTTATGAACACGGCGAATGCTTCGTAACCGAAGACGGCGCCGAAACCGACCTTGACTTAGGACACTATGAACGTTTCCTAAATGTGCATACTTCGCAGGCTAACAACGTAACTACAGGACGTATCTACCAAAGTGTTATAGAAAAAGAAAGACGAGGCGAGTTTCTCGGTAAAACTGTACAGGTAGTACCCCACATTACCAACGAAATAAAAGAACGCATACAAATACTAGGCAAAACAGGTGAGTACGACATCGTTATCACTGAAATAGGTGGGACTGTAGGCGATATAGAATCGCTACCTTATATAGAGTCGGTGCGCCAACTATTATGGGATTTGGGAGAGCATAATGGTATAGTTATTCACCTTACTTTAGTGCCATATCTGGCTGCCGCTGGTGAGCTTAAGACTAAACCTACTCAGCATAGCGTAAAAATGCTGATGGAAAGTGGTATACAAGCCGATATATTGGTATGCCGCACTGAACACGAACTTTCTGATGAGCTTCGCTATAAGTTAGCCCTCTTCTGCAACGTAAAACGCGAGGCGGTAATACAATCAATAGATGTTTCGACCATTTATGATGTACCTAACCGAATGCTTTTAGAAGGGCTTGATAAAGTAGCCCTTAAGAAGTTAGACCTCCCTTACAAAAATGACCCAGATTTGACCCAATGGAACGCTTTCTTGCAACGATATAAAAACCCTAAACACCGCGTGAAAATAGGTTTGGTGGGTAAATATGTGGAGTTGCAAGATTCGTATAAATCAATCTTAGAGGCATTTATACATTCGGGAGCCGCTAATGAGGTGCGTGTGGATGTGGAAAGCATTCACTCTGAACATATCAACGAGGAAAATATAAAAGCTAAATTAGGGCATTTGGACGCCGTATTAGTAGCGCCAGGTTTTGGAGGACGCGGTATAGAAGGCAAAATAAAAGCTATAGAGTACGTGCGCGAACACAACATTCCTTTCTTAGGCATCTGCTTAGGTATGCAAATGGCGGTAATAGAGTTTGCCCGTCACGTAGCAGGACTTAAAGGAGCTAACTCTACCGAAATGGACGAGCATACGCCTTACCCTGTGATTAGCCTAATGGAAAGTCAGAAGCAGATTACCCACAAAGGAGGTACGATGCGCTTAGGTGCTTGGGCTTGTGAGCTGACCAAAGGTAGCAAGATATACGAAGCATACGGCAAAGAACAGATTTCGGAGCGC
>NZ_KN390086.1:0-2316 GCF_000213295.2 Capnocytophaga sp. oral taxon 329 str. F0087 | reverse complement strand
AATATAAAGGACTATCCAACCCCTCCTACAGCCCTTGCTGGCGCACACCACACAGGCGACTACCGCGAAGCCCTCGACGATTGTGGACGCCTACGCAAAGGCTATAAGTTTGTAAAAGGCAAAATCATTCCGCCCCAACCGTCCCACTTGTCGGCTCCGTCCCACTTGTCCGATGACGAGCTAACATTTCTTGCTGCTGCCGGCATCGACTATTTCGAGCAAGCCCCCGATGATGAAACACAAGGGCTTGGCAAGCCTATTCCTGCTGCCGATATATACAAAATGATAACCGACAAGATTATCAAAATGTTAAAGAGCACCAAAGCCTCTGACTACAAAAAAACTTGGGAAGATGATGCTTTCTTTATTCCTATTAATTTTGACAGCAAAAAACCATATCGAGGCGTAAACCGTATGCTCTTGCAAGAACGCATCGGACTTACAGAAGCCTTTGCCAACCCTTATTTCCTTACCTTTAAGCAAATCAAAAAACACAAAGGCACCCTAAAAAAAGGTGCAAAAGGCTATGAGGTAGTATATTATTCTATCCGCTACGTTGTCCCTGCCGACAAAAATATCGGACGTAAAGCCTATTCTTCTACTAATGCTCATAAAGTAATAGATTTCTTAGACAAACACAAGTTACCAGAAAATATTGTTACCCGTATCCCAATGATACGCTATTACAACGTATATAACGGTGAAGATATTACAGGTATAGACTTTAAACTGCCAGAGGTAAAGATAGGGCGTGCCATACCAGAAACCGCTTCTGAAAACGAAGCTGCCCAGCTTATTGTCGAAAACTACCCCAACCCTCCCGCTATTAAGCACGGAGGCAATGAGGCATATTATAAGCTAAGTGAAGACTTGGTGCGAATGCCTAAGATTGAGCAATTCGATAGCGTTAATGACTATTATCGTACCCTATTCCACGAACTTACGCACTCTACACGCCACGAAAGCCGCCTAAATCGTGAAAAGATTTCATTTAGATTTGGCGATAGCGGCTATGCTAAAGAAGAGTTAGTAGCCGAGTTTGGTGCTGTATTCCTAAGTGCGTGGGCGGGCATTATGTGGTACAATAACAAAAACCACGCGGCTTACCTCAAAGGCTGGAATAGTGCCATAAAAGAAGCCGAAAACGACAACAAATTCCTAATGAAAGCCGCCTCATTGGCGCAAGCTGCCACCGACTATATTCTAAACCTCAATGCTGCCGGACAACCCGCTTTCCTCTCTAAATACGAAAAGCCTAATAAAGCTGAAAAACCTAAGAAGAAAGCCGAAAAACCGAAGCCAAAAGCCCCAAAAGAAACAAAAACAACCACTGCCCTTAAGTTTTCAGATACCGAAACTAATAAAAAAATGATTGAGGGCTATCGCAACAGCTCTACAGGCAAAATAAACCTGCTAAAAACAGATATGATAGGCACACAGTTTCACCTATCTATGTTTGAAAAATATATGGCGATAGATGATATAGCAGCACTTTACGGCAAAGGGAGAAAAGCAGAAGCCCAAAAAGACTATGCTTTCGTAAAAGAACGCATAGAATGGGCATTTAATCATAACCTAAGAGCGGCCAAAGAGTACGACACTATCGAACAATGTACAGAACGCTTCATCGAGCTGTTACCAAACCTATTAGCCAAAGGCGGTCAGTGGCTTGAAGCCAAAGCTAATAGCAAAAACAGCGCAACAGCAAAAGGGCAATTCACCAAAGTCATAAAACAAGCCTTTGATGAGATAGGAAATGTAGCCGTAGGGGAAAAGCCGAATAAAGCCGAAAAACCCAAGCCAGAAGCCAAAAAAGCTACTGAAAAAACAGATAATACCGATAAGAAATATAAGTTTATTGCGTTTTACAATGTCTTGAATGAAATAGTATGCTTATACTCCTACCAAGAGCTTACCATAAATGAATTTTATTTAAAAAATACTTTTGATAATGGCATAAAGGTATATGCCCCATTAAGGTTTTATGAAAAAATAGAAGAAACAAAACGTAAGATTGAAAAGCAATATACAGAGGGGAAAGATTTTATTTGTTTAACATTTGAAAGTGAAAAAAGTGAAGAATATTATTCTTTGCTAATACATAGCAACGAAAAACCCAAGCCAGAAGCCACAAAAGCTAAAAAAAACACTAAAGTTGGGCAATATACAGGCGTTAAAACCATACCCTTAAGCGACCTTTATACCGATGAGAAACGTTTTCAAAACCGAAAGAAACTCAATGAAGAAATAGTCGAAAACATCGTCAATAACTTCAAACCTACCGACCTCGACCCATTGGTCGTATGGTACGACAAA
>NZ_KN390085.1:1497-3038 GCF_000213295.2 Capnocytophaga sp. oral taxon 329 str. F0087 | reverse complement strand
ATATTAGGTAGGGCGGTCTCATCAATGTACTGTTGTACTTTGTCGTAATATAGTTTGCTGTCGGGGTGCTCTTCGAGGCTGGCGTGTCCTACTGTATAATTTTGCGCCAGGGCATTGATAAACTGAAAAGCGAAGCGTGTTTTGCCGCTGCCAGCTCCGCCGGCTATGGTGATAACGGTGCTTTCGGAAGTTTTGCGTTCTACATCGCCAAGGAAAGCTTGCATTTGTGGGTTGGCAATAACAAATGTTTCCCATTGGCGGTGTTGTAGGGCTGCCATTTTGGCATCGAGGGTGTTTGCCGATGTGCTGATTTGCCGATTTGTTTCTTCTGGCAGGTGCTCTACGTATACGTTTGGGGTTGTAATAGGGGTGGATAATCCGTATTTTTGATTTAGTTTGTTGCTATCACCACGTATTACTTTTCCTTGTTTGTCTATAAAGGACGATATTTTAGCACTTATATGTAAGCCTAATGATTTAAGATTATATCGTCTTAATGTTTTGTAATTTTCTAAACGTTCAAACAGTTCATTATTATCAGTAAAGTATTGGTCAAGTTCTTGCAATCTTTTATTAATGTATGGGTTGCTTTCTTCAAAAGTATAAAAAGTACTATTACTCTCTAATGTAAAAGGAAAAGCCCAGTAAAAAACCTCCATAGCTTTACTGTTTTTGAAATGTTTTCTATTTTCTTTTGAAAGCTCTTTTAAGTAAACATTTATTGCTTCTTCAAGTTTTTTATTTTCTTCAAATCCTTTTATTTTTCTTTTTTCATCTTGTTGAAATGCTCTGTCTCTTAATTCTTTTTCTATTAGGTTGTACTCTAATGAATAATCTCTTTCTAAAGGGTGATATTTGCCTTTTGGGTCTATAATTCCATAGTCTTGGAAATACCAACCTTTTTTTAGTTTACCTTTTTCGGTTAATGCTTCTTTTAGAATACCAGCGTGTCGTGGGGCATTTAAAGAATTAGGCACAGTTTTTGCAGGGATATTAGTGGGAGCACTATCACCACAGAACGGATTAGCACGACTCTTTCGTGGTGGGGTAGTGCTCTCTTCTATTTCTTCTATTTTGTGGTCATAGTAGACAACACCATTTTCGCCCTCTCTAAGGGTAAGTATTACTTTTACCTCTTCTCCCTCGAAAGTTGCTGTAGTGCGCATTCTGTAAGCACCTTTTATATTGTCTCTCTTTTTATAATCTTCTACAAAGGCTATTAGATGAGAGTTTTTAAGCATTTCTTCAGCTTGCTGTATGAGATACATTTTCTTTAAAGATATTTTGCTTGATAAAACGTGGTCTATACCTTTACTGCTGAATACCACATATTTGTCGAGCTCTTTATGAAAAACTTTTTTACCTCTTAGGTGTGTGTATGCCCAAGCCTTAAAGTACTTTTTAGCTTCCTTAAGGGTTTTGAATATGGGTAGTGAGCCGAAAAGGGCTATTTGTCCGGTAGGTTTTAGGTAGGACTGTTTGTTGCTGTATAATTTAAGCAGCTCTTTTTGGTAGTACTGTATTTGGGTGTTATACTCCGC
>NZ_KN390085.1:0-1018 GCF_000213295.2 Capnocytophaga sp. oral taxon 329 str. F0087 | reverse complement strand
CTCTTAGGTGTGTTAAAGCCCAAGAAAGAAAGTATTTTTTAGCTTCTTTTAGGGTTTTGAAAATCGGGAGCGCGCCGAAAAGTGCTATTTGTCCGGTAGGTTTTAGGTAGGACTGTTTGTTGTTGTATAATTTAAGCAGCTCTTTTTGGTAGTACTGTATTTGGGTGTTGTACTCCGCTATTTTGTTGTCGGCTATTTTCTTTACCGCCATATAGTCGGGGGCTTCGGGGTTTACGAAGTCTTTATTAGCAGGGTTTATAAAGCGGTCTTTTAGGTTGCCGATGTTATTTTGTAGGTCGCTTATAAGGGTTTTATAGCGTTCTACCTCTTCATCATATTGTTTTTCGCCCTCTGATTGGTATTTCATACGTGCCAGATTGAGGGGTGCCGTAGGCTCGAAAGGGTTCCAACAAGCGCGTACGTACTCAAGGAATTTTACTTTAGTGGTGGTGCGTTTGCTGGCTTCTTTATTCATTAGGAAGTCGAACATTTCTTTTTCGTGCGCGTCTGTTAGTTCGGGGGCGTTGCGGCGGGCTTGTCCTATCCAGTCGGCTACGCGTTCGGCTTCGTTTTTATCGGCTTTGCTTTGCGTTTGACTGAATTGTACAAGGGTGCTCATCGTGGCTCCTTTGGGGTTTAGGCACGATAAGTTGAGTATATAAGAGCGGTTTTTGCCCTCAAGGGCTGCTTTGTCGTTTATTTCTTTTTCGCTGTAGCCCTCTTCACGATACTTGCGATAGATAGCGGCGCGCTCATAGGGTTCCTCAAGGGTACGGTTGGCGTTGCTTATCTCTTTGGCATAGCGTATGGCATCGGCTTCGGTAGGGTAATCATCATTAGCGAACTTTACGGGCACGTTTTTATGTTTGAGGCGTTTGAGTGCCTCAAAGCGGTGATGCCCTGCCAAAACAAAGGTTTTGCCTTGCTTTTTGTCGTACCATACGACCAATGGGTCGAGGTCGGTAGGTTTGAAGTTATTGACGATGTTTTCGACTATTTCTTCATTGAGTTTCTTTCG
>NZ_KN390084.1:0-2656 GCF_000213295.2 Capnocytophaga sp. oral taxon 329 str. F0087 | reverse complement strand
CTTATTAGCATCAGCTATAGGGTCAGTAATTACTTCTCTGAATTGTCCTTCTGCCAACTCTTCCAAAGAAGAAATCACCTGAGGGTGACGTAGCAAACTCTTAGGAGTAAATACCACTAACGGCTTGCGGAAAGTAGTCTTCATCTGACGACGCAATAAGTGGAAAAAGTTAGCTGGGGTTGTACAGTTAGCTACATACATATTGTTTTCCGCACACAACTGTAGGTAGCGCTCTACCCGTGCTGAAGAGTGTTCTGCTCCTTGTCCTTCATATCCGTGAGGAAGTAGCATCACTAAGCCATCTTGCACTTTCCATTTGTCTTCTCCACAAGAAATGTATTGGTCAAGCATAATCTGTGCTCCGTTTGAGAAGTCACCAAACTGTGCTTCCCAAATAGTGAGTGTATATGGTGATGCCAAAGCGTATCCGTATTCATAACCCAGCACCCCATATTCTGAAAGAAGCGAGTTATAGATATGAAAATCACCCTTAGCCATTGATTTCTTATATTTTAAATCTTGCAAGAAGCAAACTTCTTCTTCAGTATCTTCGGTCTTTAGTACCGCATGACGATGTGAGAAGGTACCTCGTTGTACATCTTCACCCGTAAGTCTCACCTCATAACCTTCTGTCAATAACGAACCATAAGCTAACAACTCTGCCATTCCCCAATCGATATGATTATTTTGGAAGAATGCCTCTTTTCTATCTGCTACAACTTTCTTCACCTTGCTAATAAAGTTCTTATCAGCAGGCATTTCGGTTAATACTTCAGCTATTTTAGTAAGCGTCTCTTTGTTGATAGTAGTATCTACCGATTGAAGCATTTCAGCTGGAGAAGCTATTTTAAATCCTTGCCATTCTGTTTGCATAAACGGTTTAATCACCGTTAAAGGTTCTTTTCTTGAAGTCTCTAAATGGGCATCGAGTAGTGCTTTGTACTCGTTTTCCATTTCAGTAACCAATGATTGTTGTATAAGCCCTTCTGTTATCAATTTTTGAGCATAGATATTGCGAGGATTATCGTGTTTACCAATAAGTTTATACATTTTAGGTTGAGAGAAACGAGGTTCATCTCCTTCATTATGTCCGTATTTGCGATAACCTATCAAATCTATAAAAACATCTTTACCAAAAGCTTGTCTAAAGTCTAAAGCAAATAAGAATGTGTGAACTACTGCTTCGGCGTCATCTGCATTCACGTGTAACACAGGGCTATCATTTACTTTTGCTATATCAGTAGCATAGATAGACGAACGCGAATCGGTATAATTAGTAGTAAACCCTACTTGATTATTCACAACTATATGTATAGTACCGCCTGTCTTGAAGCCTCTTAAGCCACACATCTGCACTGTTTCATACACAATACCTTGTCCACACACTGCCGCATCGCCGTGAATAACTATAGGCAGTGCTTTTAACGGATTATCTTTACAATATCTATCTTGTTTTGCTCGTGTAATCCCTTCTACTACAGCAGCTACAGTCTCTAAGTGCGAAGGGTTAGGCACGAGGTTCATATCTATTTTTTTACCTGATCGCGAAGTACGTTCAGCTGTGATGCCTAAGTGATATTTCACATCACCATCAAACCAATCGTCCATTTCATAGTCTTTACCATCAAATTCTGAAAAAATATCCTGAGGATTTTTGCCAAAAACATTAGCAAGAACGTTCAAACGCCCTCTGTGTGCCATACCGAGTACTAAATGTGTTACTCCTTTCTCGGCAGCTGCTTCTACCATAAAATCTAAGCCTGCTACCAAAGCATCATTCCCCTCTAACGAAAAACGTTTTTGTCCTACATACTTAGTATGCAAGAAATTTTCAAAAGAAGTAGCTTCATTCAGTTTGCGCAAAAGCCGTATTTTATCTTCTTTTGAAAAAGGAGTTATGTTGTTATTTTTCTGAAGATGTTGGTCTATCCATTGACGTACACTTGACTCTCGAATATACTGATATTCTACCCCTACAGAACGACAGAACAACTGTTGCAAAGTACTAACTATTTGACGCAAAGACGTAGGAGAAAGCCCTATTTCCTTAGCACTGTCAAACACTATATCTAAATCTGCAGTACTAAGCCCATAACGCTCAATAGATAAGTCTATCAACTGTGGTTCACGCGCTGCCAAAGGGTTTATTTGCGTAAGTAAATGTCCATAAGTGCGATAAGCATTGATAAGGTTCAGCACTTTAAACTCTTTTTCAATTTTTTCTGACGGTTTATTAGCCTCATTGCTTACTACTTGCTGCACCATTACTGGCACCGCTTCTTGAAGGGGAGCACCATATTGTTCTTGAGCAAAGTCAAAACCCTGAAAAAAAGCACGCCAACTGGGTTCTATAGCATCAGGATTCTCAAGATACTTGTCATATAAATCACCAAAATACGCCGTACTTGCGGCATTCAAGAAAGAATACTTATCCATAAATAGTTATTTTTTCGTTTATATTTCGTTAAAGGTATGCAAAGATAGTATTTAGTTTTGAATTAAGCAACAAATCGTGTTAAAAAAACCTAAGTAATTTACTAACTACTTAATATACAACAAAATAAAAAGCAAGCACTATTTTCATAGTGCTTGCTTTTATTGTTATCTGTATAGGGTAAAGTGTCCCATATACTCTTGTTGGTCTTCATCTTCGTGT
>NZ_KN390083.1:0-2832 GCF_000213295.2 Capnocytophaga sp. oral taxon 329 str. F0087 | reverse complement strand
ATATAAAGGACTATCCAACCCCTCCTACAGCCCTTGCTGGCGCACACCACACAGGCGACTACCGCGAAGCCCTCGACGATTGTGGACGCCTCAAAAAAGGCTGGAAATTCTCTAAAGGGCAAGTTGTAAAAGTTACTCCAAAAGCAAAAAAAACTTCTGATACTCCCACAGCTACTACAGCTGTAGAGAGTAAACAACTTGTGCCTTATACTGCCGAAAAATTTGCGAATGATTTAGACATCAACAAACTCGAACGTTCTTTACATTGGTTATCTTTTGACCCAAAAGGGCGTGCTCAACGCGAACAAGAAAGTTTTGGTAATAGCATTGCCGAACTCTATACCAGTAACCTTGAGCAAGCAAAACAAACAGGCGCACTCGAAGCCTATAATTATGCATTCGACAAAGGATATAGCTATATTCTAAAAAACTACCTCGAAATGGTTGGTATTCGTGCTCGTACATTTAGTACTGCTATTACTGGAGGTGCTGGTATCACTGAAAGAAAAATAGCAAGTAACGAAAAACTTATGCGCAGTGAGCACGAACGCTTGCTGAAACATATAGATTTACAAGAAAAATTACAAGAAAGATTAGCTAAAATTGCTAAAAACAAACCCGCAGACCAATATGAAGAAGGTGATGTTATCAAAAGTACTGATAATAATGCTATAACAAAGCTACAGCAGAAGCTAAAAATGTTACAAGACAGAAAAACAATGTTAAAAAACGGCGTTGTAGCAGCTAAAGAGTATCAAAAAAGCAAAGATATTTCAGTATTTAAACAGTACAATATTGACAGCGAAACAACAGAACAAATAATAAACCATATAGACAAAGGCGGAAAACCAACTGAAAAAGATATGTACAGCTGGTTTACAATGCCATACCTAAATAGAGATATAAAAGAAGTAGAAAACCGTATAGCAACCCTCGAAAAAAATCAAGCCAAAGGCACAGATGAAACACTTATTGAGGGTGGAAAAATAATATATAACGGCGAAGCACAACGCTTACAAATATTCTTTGACGGCATTCCAAGTAAAGAAGTACGCGAAGCCCTCAAATCCCACGCTTTTAAATGGGCTCCTACTGCCAAAGCGTGGCAACGTACCCTTACCGAAAACGCCAAATATGCAGTAAAGCAATACCTAATAAAAACAGGCATACTAAAACTGCGTACAGCTTTATCTGTACCCTCTCAAGATGACGAGCTAACATTTCTTGCTGCTGCTGGCATTGACTACTTCGAGGAAGCTCCCGATGATGAAGCAAAAGGGCTTGGCAAGCCCGTCCCCGCTGCCGATATATACAAAATGATAACCGACAAAGTTATCAGTATGTTCAAAACCGCCAAAGCAAGCGACTACCACCGCCCGTGGAAAGACGATGCTTTCTTTATACCCCTCAATTTCGACAGCAAAAAACCATACAGAGGCGTAAACCGTCTATTATTGCAAGAACGCATCGGCTTTGCTGGCGCGTTCCGCAATCCCTATTTTCTAACGTTCAATCAGATAAAAAAACACGGTGGACGCCTTAAAAAAGGCACCAGAGGTTATGAGGTAGTATATTATTCAATCCGCTATATTGTCCCAGCCGACAAAAATACCGGACGCAAAGCCTATTCATCTACCAACACCCAAAAAGTCATCGACTATCTTGCAAAAAACAAACTCTCTGAAGACATTGTTACCCGTATCCCAATGATACGCTATTACAACGTGTATAACGGTGCCAGCATCGAGGGCATAGACTTTCAGTTAGACAAGCTACAGATAGGGCGTGCCGTACCCGATACCGCTTCCGAAAACCAAGCCGCCGCCCTTATAGTCGAAAACTACCCTAACCCTCCTGCTATCAAACACGAGGGCAACCGAGCCTATTACAGTCCCTCTGGCGACTATGTAAAAATGCCTAAAAAAGAACAATTCGACAGCATAAACGACTACTACCGCATTCTATTCCACGAGCTCACACACTCCACCGGACACGACAAGCGTTTAGACAGAGGCATACACCTAATGTTAGAGAAAGAAGATTATGCCAAAGAAGAGTTAGTAGCCGAATTTGGTGCCGTATTCCTATCAGCTTGGGCAGGTATAATGTGGTACACTAACAAAAACCACGCTGTCTACCTAAAAAACTGGAACAGTGCCATAAAAGAAGCCGAAAACGACAACAAATTCCTAATGAAAGCCGCCTCATTGGCGCAAGCTGCCACCGACTACATTCTAAACCTTGATGCAGCCGGACAACCCGCTTTCCTCTCTAAATACGAAAAAACCAATAAGAAAGCTGAAAAAAACAAGCCAGAAGCCAAAAAAGCTACTGAAAAAGCAGATAATACCGATAAGAAATATAAGTTTATTGCGTTTTATAACAGTTACGGAAGAATAAATGGCATATATTCATACCAAAATCTTACCATAAATGATTTTTATCTAAAAAATACTTTTGATGATGGCATAAAGGTATATGCCCCATTAAGGTCTCTTGAAAAAATAGAAGAAGCAAAGCGTATTATTGAAGAACAATACATTGAGGGGAAAGATTTCGTTTGTTTAAAATTTGAAAGTAAAAAAAGAGAAGAATATTATTCTTTACTAATACATAGCAACGAAAAAACCAAACCAGAAGCCCCAAAAACTAAAAAAAACACTAAAGTTGGGCAATATACAGGCGTTAAAACCATACCCCTAAGCGACCTATACACCGATGAGAAACGTTTTCAAAATCGAAAGAAACTCAATGAAGAAATAGTCGAAAACATCGTCAATAACTTCAAACCTACCGACCTCGACCCATTAGTCGTATGGTACGACAAAAAGC
>NZ_KN390082.1:0-2862 GCF_000213295.2 Capnocytophaga sp. oral taxon 329 str. F0087 | reverse complement strand
CTAAAAACTCTTGGATATTGGCAGCTGCCGAAAGAAATCTGCCTATCATATGTCCAGGTTGGGAAGACTCTACTACCGGTAATATCTTTGCTGCCAACGTAATAAAAGGCAATCTAAAAGCCTCAACAGTAAAGACTGGTATCGAGTATATGATTTACCTAACAGAGTGGTATAGAGCTAATTCAGGCGGTAAAGGTGTAGGTTTCTTTCAGATAGGGGGCGGTATAGCCGGCGATTTCCCTATTTGTGTAGTACCTATGATGTATCAAGATTTGGAATGGGAAGATGTTCCTTTCTGGTCATATTTCTGCCAGATTTCAGACTCAACTACTAGTTATGGTTCTTATTCAGGGGCAGTGCCTAATGAGAAGATAACTTGGGGTAAATTGGCGGTAGATACACCTAAGTATATAGTAGAATCAGATGCTACCATAGTAGCACCACTTATTTTTGCCTATCTATTAGGAAAATAGTTCTTGCATAAAAGTAGAAAAAGCTGCTAAAACAATGATTTTTAGCAGCTTTTTTTGTTTTTAAGGTCTTATATAAAAGCCCTCTTTACCTTGTTCTTTTCGCACGAACACATAGCCCTGCACATATACATCTACATAAGCTGTTACCCTTTCATCTGCTATAAGTTGTTGCCATAAGGGCTCTTTTTCTTTCTGATGAATGTTATTAATTACTAAAATACTATCGTTGTGCAATAGAGGTAAATAATCTCTCAAATCGGCATTCGCAGGAGGGTGATTGACAAAAATAAGGTCAAAAGTATCGCGACTGCTTGAGGTACTAATACAGCAGCAAGTGTCGATATTAGAAAGATTTTTTATGGAAGTATCGTCTGTAAGTATATGGTAGGCACTAAAGTAACGAATGATTTTTAATAGCAAACGCACTTGCAGATTAGACAAGGTAGTAGAAGAGTGTTTTAATTCTTTTTTAGGTATTAGTTGTTTGTTATACAAACATTTAGTAACAAAATTGTACACAAAAGGAGAGTGTACACCGTGCTGGTTAGTAGATTTAAGCAAGAATTGAAGGTAAGAAAATAATGCCAACATATATCTGTTTTTTAGGAGACAAAGGTACATTTATAATATGAAAAACACAAAATATTAAAAAAATAATTTGCATAGTAAAAATATAAATTGTATATTTGCCTGCTATGAAAGAGATAATTACGAAAAACCTTGTAAGTGGTTGGAAATAAGTGACTTATCTTCAGTATTTTAAAAGTGCTGTGTCAGTATTGTGACACTATTTATTACGGTAAGTTAGGGGCTATAATCGTGCATAGCCCTTAATAAAAAAATGCCTAAAAATCAAAAGAATGTCTTCTATTAGGATATTGTGGGCTTTAAGCCTGCTGAACTGCGCATTGGGGTTGATTGGCTCATAGTATACTATGCCCGTAACCCCCTAACAGGGCTATTAGAACGCTTCCGCAACCGCGTGCCTAAAATGGCTAACAAAAAAGAACGTACTAAATACGCCCAGAAAATGATTTATAACCTCAATGAAAAACTGTATGCGGGCTGGTCTCCTTTCGAGGAAATGGACGATGTGAGCCTAAAACAAATTAAGGACTGTGTGGAAATGTACCTTAAAACCATTGAAAAGGAGACTAAAGACGGCGTAAAACGAGATAGCTCACTTAGAACTATACAAACATTTATACGCCTATTCTTGAAGTTTATAAACGAAAAATACAAACAAGCGGTGTTTATATCGCAGATAGATATTCGTGTCATAAATCACTTCTTAGATGATGTTTACCTTAAAAAAAATACCAGTGTACATACTTATAACTCTTACCTTATGAGGCTGCGCGCTTTCTTCAATTTTTGCATATCTAAGGGCTTTATAAGCAAAAACCCTGCAGAGGGTATAAAAAGCAAGCGCGTAACCGAAAAAACGCGCGTAGTACTCAACGATAAGGAAAAAGAACGCTTGGCACGCTTACGCTATGATGATTTTCACTTATATGTGCTGTGTATGACTACTTATTACTGCTTTATCCGCCCTAAAGAATTGCTTATGCTGAAAGTAGGCGATGTGAATTTAGAAAAAGGGTATATAACTATTCCGGCTGAAGTGGCTAAAAACCGCAAAACTGAAAGTGTGACCATTCCTAATCTGTTTTTGCCTGACCTGCAAGCGCATATTGGCAAGGCAACGGCTGATTGCTATTTGTTTGGCTGGAAGTGGCAAGCTAATACAAAAAAGGCTACCCGTTTAGACTATCATTGGGATAAGATAAAGGAAAAGTATGACTTTCGCAAAGAGGTTCAGTTTTATTCGCTGAAAGATACGGGTATTACAGATATGCTGAATGCCGGAGTACCTGCTATAAAGGTACGCGACCAAGCACGGCACTCTGACCTTAAAATTACTGAAGTGTATACCACCCGCAATAAGTTTGCTGACGAGGTGGTGAAGAATATACAATACTGACACGCAGCTGACACGAGGTGGCGGAACTTTTAAAAAAAGTTGCAACTCTTGCAACCTTGCAACCTTGTGTATTTAAGTAGTTGATTTTCAGTACTTTTTTATGCTGATGATAGGCTAAAGAAGTTGCAACCACGCCTAAAAAAGTTGCAACCTCCTATTAAAAAAAGTTGCAACCTTGCAACCAATAATAAAAAAACTCCAGCCTTACGTGGCTGGAGCGTGGCACTACTTGCGGCGGCTGCTTGTCTTGCGAGCCTTTGGCTTAGGGGTTACTCTTACAGTAATAGTTACTGGTACGGTTACCTTGCGGGTAGTGCGTGAGGGGCTTTTTGTCTTCTTTGTTGCCATTGGAATATATTTATTGGTTATTAAAATTGTTTTACAAGGTAGCTGAATATATAGGGT
>NZ_KN390081.1:2634-4119 GCF_000213295.2 Capnocytophaga sp. oral taxon 329 str. F0087 | reverse complement strand
TTCTTATAGTAGGGGCTATAATAGGTGCTTATATAGGAGGTTCTCAAGCCAATGGTACCTATAACCCTTTTAAATGGGACTTTAACAATGTTGATACTTGGATAGGAATGGTAGGAGGAGCTGTAGTAGGAGGCGTCTCGGGGGGCGTAGCGGCTTATGCAGGAGGGTTAGCTGCGGCAGGATTAGCAGCCTATGGAATTACCGGAGGAGTTATAGGAGGTGCTGTAGTAGGAGCCACAAGTGGACTTGTGGGAGGAGCAATAAGTGGTGGTTTTATGTCGTTATTACCCGGAGGGAATGGGAAGTTTTGGGAAAGTGCTGGTTGGGGAGCTTTGTCTGGTTTTGTAGGAGGAGCTATATTAGGAGGAGCTACAGGAGCTCTTACCACCCCTAAAGGACATAATATTTGGACAGGACGAGAAATACAACAACCTGTTCAAACCTTAGAAGGAGCTCCTATAAATATTAACCTTGAAGCTAATGATTTAGATGGTTTAAGTTTACAAGATGCTAAACTTCAAATAAAGCAAGCTATTTCTGATAATGGAGGACCAATAAAATATAGAGCCGAATACATAAAAAAAGTTACAGGGCTTGATGTGAATCATAATTGGAATAGAGAAACTATTGAAATAGTTGCAGATCACGGAAAAATATTTAATTCTGTAGGAGGAGATGGTAGTAAACAAATATTAATACAAATGTTAGGAAAAAAATATGGTGTAGATGGTGTTTATGAAATAATAATTAGAGATGGTGTTGTTACTCATCAACGTTTTATACCTGGAGGTGTTATTAATGGAATGTATAATCAAAGTGGAAAGGGAGTTAGTGCTCCCCCAACTTGGTGGAAATAAAAATAATTAATAAAGAATTTATTATGATTTTATTTGACAAAGGTTTTATGCTAAACGACTGGAGAACTGTATATGTAGGATTAAAAAAACATTGGCTTACTCCCAAAGAAATATTATCTTATTGTGAATATGGCTATATACTATGTAGTGAGGAAATGTTTAGTGGAATGTATATGTCGTCTGAACTCTCAGATGAAAATCTTTTAAACTTAACAAGAAAGATATATCCTGACCCGATTTGGGAAAAAATTGATGATGATCTTTATGAAAGACAAATAGAAGTAAGTAAGAATTACTATTTATTTTGGGCTGTGGAAAAATTATTAGAAATAGTAGCTTTAGGTAAAGATAAAACATCTAAATTATATGAAGTAGATATGATACATTCAGAGTTTGACTGGCCTATCGAATGGCATAATTTCATATATTATATGCCACCTAAAAAGGGAGAAAAGATGGGAATAGATGTTTTGTATGATGACTTAATAGAATATATAGATAATTCTACAAAACGATTAATAGAGAGTAAGACTATAGAGCTGAAAAAGGTATAATAGCTGAAAGACTCTTTGACCCTTGGGGACAACCCATAAAAGTAGAAGATGGAGCGGGAAAAGTGTTACAAGGT
>NZ_KN390081.1:0-1974 GCF_000213295.2 Capnocytophaga sp. oral taxon 329 str. F0087 | reverse complement strand
ACCCGATAACTACGTACAAGACCCTTTTAACACCCAAAACTTTAATAGATATGGCTATTGCTTGAATAACCCACTGGTATATGTAGATGAGAATGGAGAATTTATTATAACAGCTATCATAGTAGGTGCTATAGTAGGCGCTGTAGTAGGTGCTTATATAGGAGGTTCTCAAGCCAATGGTACATACAATCCTTTTAGGTGGGATTATAGTAGCAAAAATACTTGGCTTGGTATAGGTGGAGGAGCTCTGATAGGCGGAGTCTCAGGAGCAGCTGTACTTATGTAGGAGGATTAGCGGCAACAGGATTAGCTACTTATGGAATTACTGGTGGAATAGTAGGAGGAGCAGCTGTAGGAGCAGCTAGTGGATTCGTAGGAGGAGCAATAAGTGGTGGTTTTATGTCGTTATTACCCGGAGGGAATGGGAAGTTTTGGAGTAGTGCTGGTTGGGGAGCTTTGTCTGGTTTTGTAGGAGGAGCTACAGGAGTTCTTACCACCCCTAAAGGACATAATATTTGGACAGGACGAGAAATACAACCTGTTCAAACCTTAGAAGGAGCTCCCATAAATATTCATTTAGATGCTGAGAATAATATAACAGGAAATTTAGAATTAAATACTCCAACAACAAATTCGGTTTTAGATCTTTAACAGCCTAAACTAATCCCTATTGAAACACCTGATGGAGGAATTAGACTTCTAAGAATGGGGAATACAGATATTAATAGTTTACAAGGAGAGGTTAGAAACAACTTTAAGAGGTTTATAAGTAAGATACCTGCAAATTCTAAAACAAATGCTACTTGGAGAGTTTTAGATGATGGAAATTATTTATTTCAAACTATATCCCCAGGTAAAGTTCCTGGTTCTACAGCTCTATATGAAAAAATAGTGAGTCCACAAGGAGAAACATTAAGAATGATAAAAACAACATTTTCACCACAAGGAGATATTATTCACGTAAAATCAAAATTATGATGACAGATAGGAAACAGTTACTTTTAGACTTAATTCTTTTAAGAGGTAAAACCCAAGATATAAAAAAAGAACTTTCTAAATATTCTTGGGATAGTGTGTCTCCTATTGTTAAAATAGATACACAATCTATGATTTTTGTTTTAACAAAATATATCAAAGGGGAGATATCAACTGATGAATTAGAAGAGTGGGCTAATCTGGTAGAATGTAGAGATGATATAGAAATTCCTTCGCTGATACAAGAATTTATTTTTGAGTTAGCTAATCCTGAAATAAATGGAGATATAACTAAGAAAAAAGTAAATGATTATGTAAAAGCTTTAGAATGTGAGAATATTTAAAAAAATTATGAACATAACAACTATTTTTGAAGGATACGAAAAGTACGATTATATCTTTTACCTAAATAATACATATCAAGTACGGGTGCCAAATAATGAAAGAAAAGAAGAAATGTAAAGAATGATAAAATTTATTTTCTCTTGAATATACAACGCCTTTGGCAAACGTTCACACTGTTATTACGGTAATGCTGAATTAGAAAAAGCCAAAAACTCTATTACCTACACCGCGACTATCTCGGAAGCATTATAATGCTCACCGATGAGGACGGCAATATAGCCGAGCGCAGACACTTTGACCCTTGGGGGCAACCCATAAAAATAGCAGACGGCTCAGGCAATACCTTAGACAAACTCACCCTATTAGACCGAGGCTTTACAGGACACGAACACCTATAAACGGTAGGCTTGGCACATATGAACGGACGGTTGTACGACCCTGCGCTACACCGTTTCTTACAACCCGATAACTTTGTACAAGACCCTTTTAACACCCAAAACTTTAATAGATATGGCTATTGCTTGAATAACCCATTACTCTATACTGACCCTAATGGGGAGTTTTTCTGGGCAGCAGTTATTATTGGTGCTATTATAGGTGCTTCAAGTTATGCGGTAAGTGCTGCTATTAACGACTCTTGGTCTTGGGGAAGTT
>NZ_KN390080.1:3355-4207 GCF_000213295.2 Capnocytophaga sp. oral taxon 329 str. F0087 | reverse complement strand
GGTGAGACAAGTGGGACAGGTGAGACAAGTGGGACAGGTGAGACAAGTGGGACAGGTGAGACAAGTGGGAGAGCGAGCCGCACAGGCGGTTATGGGACGGGTGGGACAAGTGGGACGAGTGGGACAGGTGAGACGAGTGGGACAAGTGAGACGAGTGGGACAAGTGAGACGAGTGGGACTGGTGGGACGGGTGAGACAGGTGGGACAGGTGAGACAGGTGGGACAGGTGAGACAAGTGGGACTGGTGGGACGGGTGATACAGGTGGGACAGGTGAGACAAGTGGGGCAAATGGGAGGCTTGGGAAGGCGGAGAGGACTGGGACAAGTGGGACAGGTGGGATAAGCGATTGTTAGACGGTTGTACTTCGGTAATCTTTTGCTGATTGTTCGCTTATCCTTCGGTGTTCCTGTATCGTTTCTGTATTGTTCCTATATCTGTATCATTCCTATATTAGTTGTATTGGATTTCTTTTCCTAATCGGGATGGTAGGCTTTGCGTTTGTAACGCCAATAGTGGGTGGTTTGTTCCATATCAGTGGTTTGTTCGGTACAAAAGCCGGTGCTGTCGGTGACAATACGAAGGGTCTTAGTCGTTCTTTCCTCCTTTATTATATAATAGCCTCTCTCCTTTTCGTCTGTAATACTAAAAGTACTGCGCTCTTCGGTGATGTTGCCACTGCAGTTGCTTTGTGCGGCTCCTATTTGCCCTATATTGATTTCACCTATATATGAAGAGGCTTGAGCTGTGAATATTTTCTTTAGCTTTTTGCCTTTCCTTTCAAAAAACAACAATTCCTCGGTGGCGCGAGGGCTGGTGCGGTGGTTGTTGGAATAGAAGATTTTGACTTCGTA
>NZ_KN390080.1:0-2678 GCF_000213295.2 Capnocytophaga sp. oral taxon 329 str. F0087 | reverse complement strand
AGGCCGTGGTGCGCTTGCCTAAAAGCTGTTGGTTAGGATTGAGTTCGATGCCTTGTATGCGTGCCTCTGGACTTTCTTTCCATTCGTTTTCGGTTATATAAGCACTTTCAACTTTATGATTATTAGTATTATACAGGATTATATAGGCATCGTGCTGTACTTGCTCGGCGTGAGGGGCTGTGCGAGTAAGAGGAAATGCAATAAGCTTGTAGAGGGTGTCGCTCTTGAGGCGTTGCTCGGCATAAAGATGCCAATCGATGTGGCGCTTGTCGATTTTTAGTTGTTTTTCAATGACTTGTACGTCAGTCATATTGGGTTGGGCTAAGCTGAATAGCGGTAATAAAAATATTAGGTATTTCATTTTAAATTGATTTTTAGGGGTTATTGGTTGCGTCCGGCTTCATCGGGATAGAGGGTGTATACGGGGTCGCTTTGCCAGTACTGTAGCGTATCGATGTCCATAATGGTAATGCGCCCTTTGAAGGCTGCTCCTGTATCGACGTTGGTTACTCCGTTGAAAGACAATGGTTTATCTGTTCCTAATCGAGTGGTAGGGGTATGCCCTATATAAATATGTGTATAGAGCTTGAGGCGATTGGGGTAGTGAGGGTCGGTAGGCGACAGGGTGCTGCTCTGGGCAAGCTCCCATAGGGTTCTGTCCCAATAATACATTTCGGGGAAGTGCTCGTAGGCGATGCCGCGTAGGTTGGTAAATCCGGCGTGCAAGAAGAGGCGGTTTTGAGCGTCTAAGTAATAATTTTGTAGAGAGGCAAGGAAGTCTAAATGTGCTTGGCGGCGGGTTTCGGTAACGTTTTGGTAGGCTTTTTCGGTTGCCTTGCCGCCGTGTAATCGCCAGAGGGTATCCATATTCTTTCCCTGTAGGAAATCGTAGCAAAGGGCATCGTGGTTGCCGCGCAAGAAGAGACAGCGCTGCTGGTGCTGGTAGGAGATGAGAAAATCGAGGACTTCGGGGGTCTGACTCCAGCCATCGGCATAATCACCAAGAAAGATAAGATGGTCGGTGGGCTGAATGTCGGCACGCTCAAGGACTTGTGTGAGGGCTTTGATTGCCCCGTGTATATCGCCTATTACTAAGGTTCGCATCGGTATTAGGTATTTGTTTTTTTTGTTTCGGAGGCAAAAATACGAAAAATAATTTGTTAATTAGCAAATTTGTCGATTTGTTGATTTACTTAGTGTTAATTATTGTATAAAGTTTGTTTTATTCTATTTTTTTTATTTTTTTTGCGCTTATTTTATCAGTTTGAGGTTATGAAGCATCTATCTAAACATAAATGGACTACGGTTACTACTGTGGGCTTTGCTCTTTTTGCTATGTTCTTTGGGGCTGGTAATCTTATTTTTCCGCCTTTTATAGGGATAAGAGTGGGGTATGAATGGCCTTGGGCACTCATCGGGCTTTTTATCACTGCTATACTTGCGCCTTTTTTAGGGGTGCTGATGGTGTCGAAAGTGGGGAAACAGTTTACTGACTTGGGGCTGCTGTTGCACCCTACCCTTGTGAGGCTACTGACGCTGCTCATCATATTATGTATAGGTCCGCTGGTAGCCTTGCCTCGTACAGGAGCGACTACTTTTGAGATAGGGATACACCCTCTCCTACCCGACTTTTCGCCGATTTGGTTTTCTATTCTTTTCTTCGGCACTGCTCTTATTCTATCGATTTCAAAAACTAAAATAGTAGATATTATAGGTCGGTTTCTGACGCCATTTCTGTTGTTTGTCTTGTTTTTGCTCATCATATTTGGGATGCTATACCCTACTGCTGCCATTGAGCCTACCTCGATGACGGCTACGGAAAGTTTTGTGTTGGGCTTCACGGAGGGCTACCAAACAATGGATGTGCTTGCCTCAGTGATTTTTGCGAGCATCATCATAGCGGCTGTGGTGAATAAAGGGTTTAGTTCGCCTGCGAAACGCACTAAAATGACGCTATTGTCAGGAATGGTATCGACCTTATGTTTGCTTTTTATCTATGGAGGGTTGATTTACTTAGGGGCGACCTCGGGATATCCTCTGAATGAGGGAAGTACGCGCACAAAGCTGTTATTGCACATATCGCACTCTGTATTAGGGCATTGGGGCACAATGGCGGTGGCGGCGGCTATTGGCTTTGCGTGTTTGACGACTGCGATTGCGCTTATCTCGGCTGTAAGTTCGTTTTTTGAAGAATTTACCAAAGGGCGTTTGCCTTATAAAATGGGGGCGGTGCTGTGTACGCTTATAGCGGTGGTGCTATCGGTGAATAGTGTGGATAGTATCATAGCCTATGCGGGACATATATTGGTGTTTATCTACCCGATAGTGTTTACGATTATCTTATGTGTATTGGTTTTCAGCAATTGGGTGCGGACGCCTGCGCCTTATATAGCGAGTGTGCTGACGACTGCACTGCTGTCGCTCATTGATACGTGTAACAATCTGAAGTTGCCTTTGGGAGGATTATATGAACTTAAAAAACAGCTACCCTTAGCGGCATATGATTTGGAATGGGTGTTGCCTTCATTGGTAGTATTTTTAGCGGTAGCGGTGTTTAAGAGGAGGTAGGTGTTAAGGTTTAGTTATAACAATTAACAACTGACAATCAGCGTTTTAAATACTATTATAAAAAATAATTAGTAAAAAATTTGGTAGATATACTGAAAAGCTGTACTTTT
>NZ_KN390079.1:0-3719 GCF_000213295.2 Capnocytophaga sp. oral taxon 329 str. F0087 | reverse complement strand
TAAATCAAGGAAACGTTAACTTATTGAATAACAATCAGCAAAATTAAAAGTTACCTTTATGAATTGAATCTGCCAAAATGAATTATATAGAATACAATTTTACAATAACCCCAATGGGGATAGCTTCAGAAATTTTAGTAGCTGAGCTAGCTGAAGTAGGTTTTGAGAGTTTTGTAGATACTGATAGCGGACTGTTAGCATATATACAAGAACCTCTTTGGCATACAGCTATTCTCAATGATATACAGATACTACAGAGTGATGAATTTCAAATTACTTACACTTTTAAGACTATTGAACAGGTCAATTGGAATGAAGAGTGGGAAAAACATTTTGAGCCTATTACTATAGAGGGGCTTTGCACGGTTCGGGCTACCTTTCATCCAGCAGCCTCTACTCCTTATGAGATAGTAATAGACCCTAAGATGAGCTTCGGCACAGGACATCACGAAACTACCTATATGATGCTACAATTCCTACTAAATGAAGAACTTACCAATAAAAAAGTACTCGATATGGGTTGTGGAACTAGTGTGTTAGCTATTATGGCAGCTAAGCGAGGCGCTACCGATATTACTGCAATAGATGTAGATGAGTGGTGTGTAGAAAACTCAATAGAAAACGTTCAACGCAATGGTTGTGAGCATATACAAGTACAACTTGGTGATGCTTCTTCGTTGGCTAACAAAAAGAATTTTGATTTGATTATAGCCAATATCAATCGAAATATTCTTCTTGCCGATATTCCTCACTACGCTCAATCGCTCAAAGCGGGCGGAACTCTTTTGCTTAGTGGTTTTTATGAAGAAGATATACCTCTTATTCGTGAAAAAGCCGAAGCGCACAGTCTGCAATACGTAGAGAATTTAGAACGCAATAAATGGGTAGCTGTAAAATTCAAAAAACAAGCCTAATGAATACTTTTGCTGAAAGAGTTATTAATTTCAACACGCATTTAGTGTATGAGCAATCGCTGCCCAATGGTTTTGCAGTGCTCAATCCTTATGTTGATAATCCTGAAACAATGCAGGTGATGCGTGCTTTTTATGAGAAATTTTATAAAGATAATCAACAGCGAAAGTTTATCATAGGTATCAATCCTAGTAGAAATGGAGCTGGGGTTACAGGGGTACCTTTCACTGATACTAAGCGCTTAGAGAGCGAGTGCGGTATACCTATGCACTCGGCTCATACCCACGAGGTCTCGTCTGTTTTTGTGTATGATATGATTAAGCAGTACGGTGGGGTAGAACGTTTTTATAAGCAGTTTTATATTAATTCTCCTTTTCCTTTAGCTATTGTACAAAAAGCCAAAGATGGCAAATGGCTCAATGCCAATTATTATGATGATACAGCTCTTTTTTTGGCAGTAAAAGATTATATGATTGAAACACTCAAAAAGCATATAACTATGGGGTTAGATACTCAAAAAGTGTTTGTTTTAGGCAAGAAAAATGCTACTTTTCTCCATAAACTCAATAAAGAAGCCTCTTTATTTGGCGAAATGGTAGTTTTAGAGCATCCTCGCTATATAGAGCAGTACAAATCAAAAGAAAAACAACTATATATTGATAAGTTTATAACCAAATTTTCAGAATAATAAAATAAAAACCAATATGAAACCACATTATGCAATACTTATGATTTTGAGCAGCTTCATAGCTTGCAAAACATCAACATCTGTTAGTAGCCCTACCGAAGTAGAGGTTCGAAGTAACCATCAGTATGCCTTCCCTAAGGATACGTATCACTTTCATCTGTCACAAACTTCAGAGAAAGTACTCTACATCTCTAATCACGACCAAACTAACCCTAAAAAAGTCGCTTTGTACTTAGAAAATCTAAAAGATGTAGTGATTGACGGCAATAATAGCGATTTTATCTTTCACGGCACTATACTCCCCATAGTACTCAAGAATTGTACTAATGTCACGCTCAAGAATTTTTCCATTGATTTTGCTATTCCTCATTTTCGACAACTGCATATTACTGAAGTAGATAAGGCGCATAATACGGTTGTAGGCAAGCTTTATCCTGAGGGTAATTATAAAGTAGAAGCTGGTAAGCTCCTATTTTGTGGTGAGGATTACGAAGAGCAGCCTATGGGCGGTATGCTTTTTACTCCAGATAAGCGACTTACTTACCAGCGAGCAGATGTGTCTTTCAATCCTACTAAAGTTACAGAATTGTCTCCTAATATGTTTAAAATAGAGGGAATGGGGGCAGAGCCTTGCATAGAAAAAGACGAGCGTTTTGCACTCCGCAATTATGGGCGACCTACGCCAGCTATTTTTATTACTGAGAGTAAAAATATAAAGTTAGAAAACGTTACAGTGCATAATGCTTATGGAATGGGGCTTTTGGCACAACTTACTGAAAATATTACTCTCAAAGGCTTCAAGGTAGCTATAAAAGAAGGTTCAGAGCGTTTTTATACTACCCAAGCTGATGCTACTCACTTTTCAAGCTGTAGTGGTGTCATTCGTTCTGAAGGGGGACTTTATGAGGGAATGGCAGACGATGCTATTAATGTCCACGGTACGTACCTCAAAGTCATAGCTCGTCCCTCACGTAATACTATCACAGCCAAGTATATGCATCCTCAATCGTGGGGTTTTACTTGGGGAAGAACGGGAGATGAAGTACAGTTTGTTGCTGCCAAAACGATGGAAACCATAGGTGATAAAACGTATCGTATTCAGTCTATTAAACCTGTTGATAGCCCTACAGATGAAGGAGCTAAAGTGTTCGAAATAAGTTTTGCTGAGCCTCTCCCCGATGAAGTATCAGCAGAGTACGCTTGTGGGGTAGAAAACCTTACTCTTACCCCTCAGGTTATATTTACGCATAATGTAGTGCGCAACAATAGGGCACGAGGAGCACTCTTTAGTACTCCTAAAAAAGTAGTATGTGCGCATAATGTATTCGACCACACACATGGGGCTGCTATTTTGCTTTGTGGCGACTGTAATGGTTGGTACGAAACGGGGGCTTGCCACGATGTAACTATCAAACACAACCGCTTTATCAATGCGCTTACGGCAAATTATCAATTTACTAATGCAATTATCTCCATTTATCCTGAAATACCTAACTTGTCAGATCAAAAAAAATACTTTCATTCTAATATTCGTATTGAAAATAACGTATTTGAAACTTTTGATGAACCTATATTATACGCTAAATCAGTAGAAAATCTTATTTATAGAAATAATACAGTAATTAAGAATAAAGATTTTAAACCTTTTCACTGGAATAAAGAGCGTTTTAAGCTCGAAAGAACTAAAAACGTAGAAATAATCGAAAAATAATATATGGCAGAAGAGAATAAAGATGAAACTTATGATGTAATAGTAATAGGTAGTGGTCTTTCGGGACTTTTCTCAGCTTTACTATTAGCAAGGGCGGGAAAAAAGGTGTGTGTATTAGAGAAAAACCAACAATACGGAGGCAATTTGCAGACCTTTAAGCGCAATCATATTCTCTTCGATACAGGTGTACATTACGTAGGGAGTCTATCTGAAGGGCAGGTACTCTATGAGTATTTTAAAGAAGTAGGGATAATGCAAGACCTTTCATTAGAGCGTCTCGATTTAAATGGCTACGACCGTATTTGCTTTGGCGACACTCCTGATGTAATGTACCCTCACGCCCAAGGGTATGAAAACTTCGTAAAGCAGCTGCTTATTTATTTCCCTGAAGAGAGAAAGGCTTTAGAG
>NZ_KN390078.1:0-3803 GCF_000213295.2 Capnocytophaga sp. oral taxon 329 str. F0087 | reverse complement strand
GTATAGAGACTTCTTTTGAACTAAATGAGTTAGAAGACCTTTATTTACCTTATAAAAAAAGGCGCAAAACTAAAGGTGATGTGGCTAAAGAAAACGGCTTGGAGCCTCTTGCCAAACAGATTATGGCACAACGCCCTGCTGACTTGTCTTCGCTTGCCTCTCGTTATCTATCTGATAAGGTAACTACTGAAGCTGAGGCTCTACAAGGGGCTTCGGATATTATAGCCGAATGGATTAATGAAAATATGTTTATTAGGCGTACTCTTAGGAAAGTTTTTCAACGCAAAGCCCTCATTGTTACTGAGGTAGCTAAAGGGAAAGCTGATGAAGAGGAAGCTCAAAAATACTCACAATATTTTGATTGGAATGAGTCATTAGCTAAAGCCCCTTCGCATAGGGTGTTGGCTATGCTCAGAGCTGAAAAAGAGGGATTTATAAAGATGAAAGTACAAGTTGATACAGAGGAAACTTTGCCTTTCATAGAAAAAAATATCATCAAGAGTAGTGGAGAAATAGCTGACTTTTTGCAGAAAACCATAAAAGATAGTTACAAACGCCTTTTAGAGCCTTCAATTGCCAATGAAACACTTCAGGAAGCTAAAGATAAGGCTGATAGCAAAGCAATTGCCGTGTTTAGTGAGAATTTATCGCAACTATTATTGGCTGCCCCTTTGGGTGAAAAGCGGATTTTGGCTATTGACCCTGGTTATCGAACCGGCTGCAAGGTGGTATGCTTAGATGAAAAAGGCGACCTACTGCACCACGATGTTATTTATCCTCACGCGCCTCAGCAAGATACAGCTACTGCTACTAAAAAGCTGCGCACAATGGTTGCTCAGTATAAAATAGAGGCTATTAGTATAGGTAATGGTACTGCTTCGCGCGAGACAGAAGCCTTTGTAAAATCGGTAGCATTTCCTCAGTCAATAGAAATATTTGTAGTGAGTGAAGCAGGAGCATCGGTATATTCAGCCTCTAAGATAGCACGAGAGGAGTTCCCTAACGAAGACGTTACTGTACGAGGAGCTATATCTATCGGTAGGCGTCTATCAGACCCTTTGGCAGAATTGGTGAAAATAGACCCTAAAAGTATAGGTGTGGGGCAATATCAGCACGATGTGAACCAAACGCTATTGAAAGAAGAGCTTGACACTACTGTGATGCGCTGTGTAAATAAAGTAGGTGTTAATCTGAATACCGCCAGCAAGTCGCTATTGAGTTATGTGTCGGGTATAGGTGACAAGATGGCAGAAAATATAGTAGCGTACCGATCTGCTAACGGAGCCTTCAACAAACGAGAAGCCTTGAAAAAAGTACCGCGTTTGGGTGATAAAGTATACCAGCAAGCTGTAGCTTTCTTGCGCATCAAAGAAGGAGATAATCCGTTAGACAATTCGGCTGTACACCCTGAAGCCTACCCCATAGTACACAAAATGGCAAAGGATTTGGGATTGCCTACGGAGAAACTTATAGGCAACAAACAAGCTATTGCAACCATTGATATTCAGAAATATATCACTGATGAAGTGGGTATATTATATCTAAAAGATGTGTTAAAAGAACTTGAGAAACCTGGTCTTGACCCTCGACAAGCTGCTAAAGCTTTTGCTTTTGACCCTAATGTAAAGACTTTTGATGATGTAAGGGTAGGAATGGTATTGCCAGGGATAGTGAATAACATCACCGCTTTTGGTTGTTTTGTGGATATAGGATTGAAAGAGAGTGGTTTAGTACATATTTCGCAACTGAAAGACGGTTATGTATCTGATGTAAATGAAGTAGTAAAACTCCACCAACAAGTAGAGGTAAAGGTGACGGAAGTAGATGAGGCAAGGCATCGGATATCGCTTTCAATGATACTTTAAAAAATGAAAATATATTTTTTTTCATTTTTTTTTGGTTACGTGATATTTTTTTTGCATCTTTGCAAATATTTTTAAAGACTTCCACCAGAGAGATGATGAGAAGGCTTTTATTATCAACAGATTAGCTAAAAAATAGTAATAGACTTTTTTATATATACATAAAAACAAATGAAAAAATTTGATAAAGAAGTGTACCTAAAATGGTACGAGGACATGCTCTTTTGGAGGAAGTTTGAAGATAAACTGGCAGCGGTTTACATTCAGCAAAAAGTAAGAGGATTCTTGCACCTATACAACGGTCAGGAAGCGGTAGCAGCAGGATGTTTGCACGCTATAGACCCTACTAAGGACAAGATGATCACTTCGTACAGATGCCACGTACACCCTATTGGTTTGGGCGTAGACCCACGTAGGATAATGGCTGAACTATACGGTAAAGGTACTGGTACTTCACTCGGTTTGGGAGGATCAATGCACATTTTCTCAAAAGAACATCATTTTTATGGTGGTCACGGTATTGTGGGCGGACAAATAGCTTTAGGAGCTGGTTTGGCTTTTGCTGATAAATTCTTAAACCGCGACGGAGTAACCCTTACTTTTATGGGTGATGGAGCTGTGCGCCAAGGAGCTTTTCACGAAACGCTTAACTTAGCTATGCTTTGGAAACTGCCAGTAGTTTTCATCGTAGAAAACAACCACTACGCAATGGGTACTTCAGTGGAAAGAACTGCTAACCACGTAGACATCTGGAAATTAGGTTTAGGTTATGAAATGCCTTGCCAAGCGGTAGACGGTATGCACCCTGAAACAGTAGCTGAAGCAGTATACGAGGCTGTAGAACGCGCTAGAAGAGGTGATGGGCCTACCTTATTGGATATTAGAACTTACCGCTACAGAGGACACTCTATGTCTGACGCTCAACACTATCGTACTAAAGAAGAGGTGGAAGAGTACAAGAAACAAGACCCTATCACCAACGTACTAAGCGTAATAAAAGATAAAAAATACGCTACAGACGCTGAATTGGAAGCTATAGACGAACGCGTGAAGAACTTGGTAGCAGAATGCGAGAAATTTGCAGAAGAGTCGCCATACCCAGAACACCATATAATGTATGATGTAGTATACGACCAAGAAAACTACCCATTCTTGCGCAGTAGACTGTAATTAAAATAAAAACACTAATATAAATAACAACATAAATGGCAGAAATTATCAATATGCCACGACTCAGCGACACCATGGAAGAAGGTGTTGTAGCAAAGTGGCTAAAAAAAGTAGGCGATAAAGTAAACGAAGGCGACATTTTGGCTGAGATAGAAACAGACAAAGCTACAATGGAGTTTGAATCGTTTCATTCAGGCACCCTATTGTACATAGGTTTACAAGAAGGTGAAAGTGCAAAAGTAGATACCCTATTAGCTATCATCGGTAAAGAGGGAGAAGACATTTCGGCTCTTATTGGTGGTGGAGCTCCTGCCCCTGCCAAAGCTGAAGCAGCTGCTCCTGCTGCAGCTCCTGCCCCTGCTGCTACTGGTGCTGCTGTACCTGCAGGTGTAGAAATAGTAACTATGCCTCGCTTGAGCGATACTATGACAGAAGGTACTGTAGCTTCTTGGTTGAAAAAAGTAGGTGACACTGTAAAAGAAGGCGATATTTTGGCTGAGATTGAAACAGATAAAGCCACAATGGAGTTTGAATCATTCTATGCAGGTACCCTATTATACATAGGTTTGAAAGAAGGCGAAAGTGCTTCAGTAGATTCACTTTTAGCTATTATAGGTCCTGCTGGTACTGATGTAAATGCCGTATTAGCGGCTGTACAAGGTGGTGGTGCTGCCCCAGCAGCTCCTGCTGCTAAAGCTGAAAGTAAAGAAGCTGCTCCTGCGGCTGCCCCAGCAGCTACTAATGCTAATGACCGTGTATTTGCTTCGCCTT
>NZ_KN390077.1:0-3819 GCF_000213295.2 Capnocytophaga sp. oral taxon 329 str. F0087 | reverse complement strand
GGGTTTTCTACACCTATATTAAGGATAGCCTTACCATCGCAGCCGTAGAATACCTCTGTTTTGATAGTAGGTTGCGCCAACGCTGCTGGTACCGTTACACTCATATCAAACGGACAACCGTGAGTAGCAGCATCGCGTACTGAAACCGTGCGTGTACCTGCAGGTAACCAACTAGTATTAGAAGCCGTCCAAGTTATACCGTCAAAACTGTATTCGTAATTACCGCTACCGCCTTCTACATTGGCGATAGTTACTTCAGCCAAAGAAGCCTTGGCTCCTGTACCGCAACCTATTAGTTTGGTAACCCCTGCAAAGGCACTGGTTACTGAAGTATTAATAGTAGTCGTAAAATCTTTAGTACATTCCGCTAACTGTTGGGTTACAACAATGTCATCAACAGCTATATCATTACAGCCTCCTAAGGCAGACAAGTCTAATACAAAGTACAGAGAAGTATTAGCTCCTACTTCTGCTGCTGACAAACTTACTGTAAGGTACTTCCAATCACTAGGAGTTGCAGAAAGAGGTAAAGATATAGACTGAGATTTTATTGGTGTAAGATTTGCTAGGAAAGCAGCTTTATTAGGATAAAAGCGTACCCGCACCTGTGTTCCAGGTGTATTACAAGGGCTGGGTGCTGTAGTCTTTAGCAAATTGAAAATAGCTGCCGAAAAGTCTAACCTCTTGTTAGGCAATACGCTTATAGGGCGCATATAAAATGCAGGATTAGGAGTACTTAGGTCTATAATCAATTTCCTACCATTAGTAGTACCTGAGGCATCGGTAGGTGTATGCCAAAGAAAGGCAAGACTTGGAGGTATATTAACACTGATAGCGTATTCTCCATCAACTGTTCGATCTATATGAGCACTATTATCCTTAGCATCTCCTTTACCATTATAAATAGTAGTAGCCCCATTCATCGACTCAAAATAATATTCAGGGTTTACATAACTATTAGCAGTTGGATTTGCTCCTACACCAAAATCTTCATTTACAAGAGTAACTACTGAAGCTACCGGTTTGTAATGTACTTTAAAGGTATGAGTACTACCCATTGCTAAACCTGTAAACACATTGCTGTTTTGTAGCGCTCCTCCGTCCATTTGGTATTGATAGGTAAAGAGCGAAGAGGTAGGCGTTACCACCAAATTAAGAGTGTTATTAGACAGGCTACAGTTGCTAAGGTTTGCTGAGATTGTAGGCATTTGCAGCGTAGTAACACTTACTGTTGTAGACACTTCTTGCCCGCAAGTTTGAGGCATTTGCCATACTTTTATATCGTCAATAGCGTAGTCATTACCCCAGCCGTGAGCAGAGGAACCATCAGAACGAAATTCAATTGTAAATTCTGTATAACTTCCTGAGTTAAGAGAACCTTGATATTTATGCCAATTGTTCATTCCTGCCCCACAAAGTGAGTTAGGCACTTCACCTGTTGATATTTCTGGAGATATAACATTTCCTAAATTATCTACCAATCGAACTTTAAACTTGGGTTTAATAGCATCAAGTCCTGAAGCATGAATCTTTTTATCTTCTTGAAACAAATTCAATACGTAAAACTCATATCTAATTTCTGAATTAGGTGAAATATCCTTTACTTTTTTCTTATAGATCAGATCTCCATCAGGAGTAAGCGTTTTTGCATTGGTAACAAAAAAACGCCCTTGTGGGTCTGTCCCATTAGAAGTATGGTCAGGCACAGGCACCCAAACCCCTGTCCCTGGACAAGTAAGATTAACAACACTTATAGTATTAATATAAGCTGAATTATTTATTTCATAATCTCCTTCTAAAACTGTAATCCCCCCATAATGTAAATCAGTTACTCCTGCTGGCAAACTAGTTTTTGACCCACTACCAAATGTCTCCTCCAATAGCATCATAGGTGAGGGAATCGTAGTATCTTCATACTTTACTGTAATAGTATGAGTACCCGTACTTACATTCTGAAAAAGGTATTTTTCTGAAAAAGTAGGCGCATTATCTAATTTAAAGAGATAACGATAAGAAGGCTGTGGGTTTTGCACCCCTATCTTTAGGGTAGGTCGCCCATCACAATCATAAAAAATCTCCTTTGTAATCACAGGTGCTACCGAAGAGGTAGGCACTTTCACTTGCATAACAGTACTAAGTATACCATTATTATCTTTTATCCATACGTTATGGATACCTACGGGCAGCCAACCTACGTTGCTCGTTTGCCACCCACCGCTACCAAATTTATATTGGTAAGGTGCTGTACCTCCTGTTACATTAGTAACACTTACTTCTGCCTTATTAGCATTAGTCCCGCTACCGCAACCAATAAGCTTAGTTACGCCAGCAAATCCTTTTACTTGCGCCTTTATTGGCACAGAGGCAAAAAAGAAAAACGCTAATAGCCACAAGGGCAATAACTGCATTGTTAGATTCTTTTTCATTATTTTTTCTATTGTTTTACTTATGATTTTTTAAAATGAAATTACTACTCATTTTTGAGAGTGCAAATATACAACATTTCTCTGAAATGAAAAAATTTTTACCGAAAAAAAAATACACCGCCTATTCCATAATCAAGCTGTTTTTTACAAGGGAGGTAGGAGTGTAGTAAATAAAAAACTTTGCTAAAGGTAGTAAACCACAACCTTTAGCAAAGTCTCATTTGTTTATTTGCTAATTTACTAGTACGCAAATAGCGGTCTGTCTTCCATAAAAAGGTTTACTTCTTCAGCTATTTCTTCAAGCACCTCATCATTAGTGTGGTTAGCAATAGCACGGTCTATAAAGTCAGCGATACGCTCCATATCATCTTCTTTTAGTCCGCGAGTAGTGATAGCTGCTACCCCTACACGTATACCGCTGGTTACAAAAGGAGAGCGTGTGTCAAAAGGAACCATATTTTTATTTACAGTTATATCAGCCTTGCCTAAAGCAATTTCTGCTTCTTTACCGCTAATGTCTTTATTGCGTAGGTCGATAAGCATCAAGTGGTTGTCAGTACCTTTAGAGATAATGTCATAGCCTTTGCCTAAAAGGATAGAAGCTAAACGGCGGGCATTCTTCTGTATTTGTATAGCGTAATGCAAAAAGTCGTCAGAAAGCGCCTCGCCAAAAGCTACTGCTTTGGCTGCAACTATGTGTTCTAATGGGCCTCCTTGGTTGCCAGGGAATACCGAACTATCTAATAACGATGACATCATTCTTACTTCACCCTTAGGAGTTTTAAGCCCAAATGGGTTTTCAAAATCTTTACCCATAAGGATAAGCCCCCCGCGAGGTCCTCTAAGTGTTTTGTGGGTAGTAGTGGTAACAATATGGCAATAAGGAATAGGGTCGCTAAGAAGTCCTTTAGCAATAAGTCCCGCAGGGTGAGCAATATCGGCAAAGAGCAAAGCACCTACCCTATCAGCTATTTCTCTAAAGCGTTTGAAGTCTATATCGCGAGAATAAGCTGAAGCTCCTGCTACTATCATTTGAGGTTTTTCGCGTTCTGCTATTTCTAAAATTTTGTCGTAGTTTAGCAAACCGGTTTCCTTTTCTACTCCGTAGAATACAGGCTCGTACAATCTACCTGAAAAGTTCACAGGAGATCCGTGCGTAAGGTGCCCCCCGTGCGAAAGGTCAAATCCTAAAATCTTATCACCTGGTTTGAGGCAAGCCGCATATACTGAAGCGTTAGCTTGCGAACCGCTATGAGGTTGTACGTTAGCATACTCAGCCCCGAAGAGCAATTTAGCGCGGTCTATAGCTATTTGCTCGATTTCGTCTACCACCTCGCAACCTCCGTAGTAGCGCCTGCCAGGGTACCCCTCGGCATATTTGTTAGTAAGGATA
>NZ_KN390076.1:0-3819 GCF_000213295.2 Capnocytophaga sp. oral taxon 329 str. F0087 | reverse complement strand
GTAAAAGCTATATAGGAGAAGTAAATTCCTATAATTATAAAGAAAACACCTGTAATAAAACCAATAACACGCGCCATATCACGACCTAAATAACGGCTTATTTACCCCATAGTACAATTGTTTTGGTAATGTTTATCGGGTTCGTATAGCCAATCCCAGTTTTTTAGAGCACCTATGATGAGGCAAATGCGAGCAAAAGAGCTACAATACCACCAAATGTAATAAGTTTTTTACCTACCCAATTTTTAAATGTTTTCATAGTGTTTAATATTAAATATTATTACGCTTCTATTTGTTGTAGCACTTTTAGGGCTTGATACACAGTATTAATACCGTCAAAGAGTATTAGTAAGCGCAGCCCATTACGGGTTTCTTTCTCTTGCATACGGCATTGGTTAGGGTATCGCTGTACGAAAAGAAGCAATTTTTGGAAGCGCGCACTTTGGTAGAACGGACTATTTTGGTCGGCTATAAAATAACCTGTCATCTTTCCGTTTTTCATCACGAGCTTCTCTATCCCCATACGGGTTGCCAGCCATTTTACGCGTACGCTGTTCAGCAGGTCGATAGCCTGAGGGGGCAACTTGCCAAAACGATCGATAAGGTTGCGCTGATACACCTGTAAGGCTTCCTCATTGGTCAGATTGCTCAGTTCGTTATAAAGGTTGAGTCGTTCGGCTACTCTATTGACATAGGTGTCGGGGAAGAGTAGTTCAAAATCGGTGTCTATTTGAGTATCAGTGAGGTAAGTTTTGTCTTCCTCGGCAGTGCGATATAGTTCTGAAAACTCGTTTTCTTTAAGCTCTGTTATGGCTTCTTGCAATATTTTTTGGTAGGTATCAAACCCTATCTCGTTAATAAAACCACTTTGTTCACCGCCAAGTAGGTCGCCTGCCCCTCTGATTTCTAAGTCTTTCATTGCAATGTTAAGTCCGCTACCCAAGTCGGAGAACTGAGCTATTGCCTCTATACGCTTGCGGGCATCATCGCTCATCGCTATCAGTGGAGGGGTGATGAAGTAGCAAAACGCTTTTTTATTGCTACGCCCTACCCTACCACGCATTTGGTGCAGGTCTGACAAGCCAAAATTATGAGCGTTATTGATAAAAATAGTGTTAGCATTCGGCACATCTAATCCACTCTCAATAATAGTGGTAGCCACCAGCACATCATATGCCCCCTCCATAAAGGCGAGCATCGTCTCTTCCAGCTTCTTACCGTCCATCTGTCCGTGCCCTATAGCTATGCGGGCATCGGGTAGCAAACGCTGTATCATACCGGCAACTTCCTGAATGTTCTCTACGCGGTTGTGCATAAAAAACACCTGTCCGCCGCGTTGTATTTCGTAGCGAATGCCATCGCGTATCACCTCTTCGCTAAAAGGTATCACTTGCGAATCAATAGGATAGCGGTTAGGCGGTGGCGTATTGATAACCGAAAGGTCGCGTGCCGCCATAAGGCTAAACTGCAAGGTTCGCGGTATAGGGGTAGCCGTAAGGGTCAGCACATCGAGGTTTTCTTTTAGGGTTTTGAGCTTGTCTTTCACCCCTACCCCAAACTTCTGTTCCTCATCTACTATCAGCAGTCCCAAGTCTTTATATTGTACCTTTTCGCCCACTATTTGGTGCGTACCGATAACAATGTCGAGTTGTCCTTTGGCGAGTTCTTCCAAAATGATTTTCTTCTCTTTAGCCGTGCGAAAACGATTCAGATAATCGATGCGCACCGGAAAATCTTTCATACGCTGACTAAAAGTCTGGTAGTGCTGAAAAGCCAATACCGTAGTAGGCACTAATACGGCTACCTGCTTGCCGTTATCAACTGCCTTAAAGGCTGCCCTGATAGCCACTTCGGTCTTGCCAAAGCCCACATCGCCGCAGACTAACCTATCCATAGGTTTGGCACTCTCCATATCGGCTTTTACTTCGGCAGTAGCCTTGCTTTGGTCGGGGGTATCTTCGTAGAGGAATGAGGCTTCGAGCTCGTTCTGCATATAGCTGTCGTGTGCAAAAGCATAGCCTTGTGCCTCTTTGCGTTTGGCGTATAGCTGAATAAGGTTGAAAGCAATCTCTTTTACCCTTGCTTTAGTCTTCTGTTTGAGGGCTTTCCACGCTCCTGACCCCAATTTGTATATTTTGGGCGGTTTGCCGTCTTTGCCGTTGTATTTGGTTATCTTGTGCAAGGCGTGAATGCTGACAAATAGCACATCGCGGTCGCCATAAATCAGCTTGATGGCCTCTTGCTGCTTGCCCTCTACTTCTATCTTTTGCAAGCCAGCGAACTTGCCTATACCATGGTCGATATGGGTAACATAGTCGCCTACCTCCAGCTGCATCAGCTCTTTGAGGGTTATCGCTTGCTTTTTAGCATAACCGTTTTTTAGCTGAAATTTATAGTAGCGCTCGAATATTTGGTGGTCAGTAAAAACGTTTATTTTCAGTTCGTTATCTACAAAACCAGCGTGCAACGATAGCTGTACCGTTTGGTAAGCTACTTTCTGCTCCATCTCTTCGAATATATCGTGAAAACGCTTTGCCTGCTGCTCTGTGCCGCACAATATATAGTTCTGATAGCCCTCGGCGTGCTTCTCATTGAGGTAAGCGATGAGCAGCTCGAATTGCCTATTAAACGAGGGTTGTGGAGTGGTGAGGAAAGTGAGTTCAGGCTGTGAAATCCCTATGTGAATGGACTGCAATCGGTTAGCTTGCGCCAAAAGGTCTTCTGTCTGGCAATAGAGTTCCTCTGGGGCAGTACGCTTCACCTCATTGGCTAATTTCTGATAAATATCGGTAGCTTTTGCGAAGAGTTTATCTATTTTCTGTCCTAAAGAGGCTATATCTTTAGCTATAAAGAGCGTTTGCGGACTAATATATTCTAAAAACGACTGTCGCACCTCATCACTTTCCTTATTTTCTACGTTAGGAATGATGATTATCTGCGAAAGTTGTGCAGTAGATAGCTGGCTTTCTACATCAAACGTGCGAATACTCTCTACTTCATTGCCAAAAAACTCTATACGATAGGGTTCGTTATTAGAAAATGAAAAAATATCGACTATCCCCCCACGTACCGAAAACTCACCCGGTTCGGTAACGAAGTCAGTGCGGTTGAACTGATAGCTAAAAAGTACCTCGTTGAGGAACTCAAGGGTAAGCGAATCGCCTTTGGTAATTTTTAGGGTATTCTGTTCTAACTGTTTGCGGGTAATAACTTTCTCGAAAAGGGCTTCAGGGTATGATACTACTATCAGCGGTTTAGTGCTGTGGCTTAGTTGGTGCAACACCTCAGCGCGCAGTAGCACGTTGGCATTATCGGTATCTTCTATCTGATAAGGGCGGCGATAGCTATCGGGGAAGAAAAGCACCCGCTGCTCGCCTACTAAAGTTTCTAAATCGTTGAGCACATAGGCACTTTCCTCTTTGTCGGGCAACAAGACTAACAGCGGGCGATGCGTATGGGTGTATAGGTTTGCCACCACTGCCGACAGCGAGGCACCTGCCAAGCCCCCTACAGTAGTGCTATTCTGCGCCTGCACTTTGGCAAGCAAGGATTTATAAAGGCTACTCTGAGCCAGACTTTGTAATAACTCTTTCACGATGATAATTAAAACTACAAAGTGCAAAGGTACGAAATAATTGTTAATGATTAATGTTTCAAGGTTTATACTTTGTTTATTCTTCGCTTATCGTTCGCTCATCCTTCGCTCATCCTTCGGTGTAGGTATATCTGAAGTAAAGGGAAGATATCCTAAATTCAAGTAATAAAAGTAACTTTTTAATAAGGGTTTGTTTTTAATTTTTGTCTGCTGCAGACAAAAAT
>NZ_KN390075.1:0-3990 GCF_000213295.2 Capnocytophaga sp. oral taxon 329 str. F0087 | reverse complement strand
TTTGTCTGCAGCAGACAAAAATTAAAAACAAACCCTTATTAAAAAGTTACTTTTATTACTTGAATTTAGGAGAGTCCAAATATAAGGTATATTATACTACTATGCTGCTCATGTATGCTGACCATTACATCTCCCCCTTTGAAGGAAGTCCGCGAGCTGGCGCAGCGGAGTATGTGCAAAGGGGGGATGTTATATACGAACGATACAGGAATACCGAAAAAACATAGAAGTATAAATAACTAAAGAGTCCAATATAAGGTATATTATAGTATTATGAGGCTCTTGTATGCTGACCGTCACATCTCCCCCTTTGAAGGAAGTCCGCGAGCTGGCGCAGCGGAGTATGTGCAAAGGGGGAAGGATGTCCCCTCAAAACAAAAAATATTCTTCTTAATAATTGCTAATTGATATTTATTTTGTATTTTTGCGCTCAGAAATAACGACGTAGCACAATGAAATATCAACAAAAGAAAAAAGCGGTGTTGCTATTGGCTGACGGTACTGCCTTCTATGGCAAAAGCGTAGGCTATGAAGGCACTGCTTTTGGCGAGGTTTGCTTTAATACCGGTATGACTGGTTATCAGGAAATTTTTACTGACCCTTCTTACTTCGGACAGATAATGGTGACGGCTAATGCGCATATAGGCAACTACGGCATCACTGAAGACGACTATGAGTCTAACGGACTCAAAATCGCTGGCTTAGTATGTAGAAATTTTAGTTACGACTATTCTCGTCCCAAAGCACAGCAAGGGCTTCAGAGCTTTTTAGACGACCACCATTTGGTAGCCATTTGCGAAGTCGATACGCGTGCTTTGGTAAGCTACATACGCGATAATGGTTCTATGAATGCTGTTATTTCAACCGAAACTGACGACTTAGAGGTGCTCAAAGCACGTTTGAACGAAATTCCTAATATGAAAGGTTTAGAATTGGCATCAAAAGTGTCTACTGCTAAACCTTATTTTTTTGGTAATCCTGAAGCTAAGTACAAAGTAGCTGCTTTGGACTTTGGCATCAAGCGCAACATTTTGCGCCACTTAGCCAACCGCGATATATATGTCAAAGTATTCCCGTATAACACACCTTTAGCAGAACTCAAAGCGTGGAACCCCGATGGCTATTTCCTCTCTAACGGCCCTGGCGACCCCGAGCCGCTAACAGAAGTTATCGCTCAAGTAAAACAGATGATAGCAGAAGATTTACCTATCTTTGGCATCTGCTTAGGGCACCAAATCATCGCTTTGGCAAACGGTATTCCTACCTACAAAATGCACAATGGGCACCGCGGTATCAACCACCCTGTTAAAAACCTATTAACAGGCAAAGACGAGATTACCTCACAAAACCACGGTTTCGCAGTCAGCAGAGCAGAAGCCGAAGCAAACCCTAATATAGAAATCACACACACACACCTAAACGACGATACAGTAATGGGCTTACGCATCAAAGGCAAAAAATGCTTCAGTGTGCAGTACCACCCCGAAGCCGCTCCAGGCCCTAATGATGCCACCTATCTGTTTGACCAATTTGTAAAGATTCTTAGTCATTAGAAAGCGACAATAACACTAACGACTAACATTCTAACGACTAATTACTAACGTACTAACGACTAAATAAAAATGAAAGAAATACTTACCCCCGAAGCACTGCTCACTAACTTAAAAGATGTACGTGCCCTCACCCGCAAGGTGATTGAGGCTTTCCCTGAGAAAGACCTTTTTGAGTTCAATATAGCTAACTTGCGTCCCTTTTCAGCAATGGTAGAAGAGTTTTTAAGAGTTATGGACTATCTTTTTAAAGAAAGATTTCAGGAGCAACACACGCTTTTCTTAGAAGGAGCTTTCCCTACTACCAAAGCAGAAGTATTAGCTTTGTGGGATAGAGCCACTGAAATTCTCGACCGCGAATGGACAAAAGTAGGCGATTATACCCAACCGCTTACTATTTATCAAATGACTTTTAGCTTTGCGCAATGGATACTATACTTCATTGAAAACGAGAGTCACCACCGCGGACAAGGCTATACATACCTCCGTGCTTTAAACATCGAACCACCATTCTTTTGGGCAAGACAAAGTTTTAATTAGCTAATTTTGCCGATTTCTCATATGTGCATAGTATTAGTCACTAAATAGCGACACATTCTAACGACTAACGACTAATAACTAACGACTAAAACATAGTAAATTAATTAAATAAAATAAAAAAATATGAGTAGAATTGTAAGCGTGCACGCACGCCAAATCTTGGATTCAAGAGGAAATCCGACTGTAGAAGTAGATGTATTGACCGAAAACGGTTTTCTTGGTAGAGCAGCTGTGCCTTCAGGAGCCTCAACTGGTGAATACGAAGCCGTTGAATTACGCGACGGTGGTAAAGATTATATGGGTAAAGGCGTTTTAAAAGCCGTTGCTAATGTTAATGAAATCATTGCTGAAGAGATAGTAGGTATCGACGTATTCGAACAAAACCTTATCGACCAAGCTATGATTGCCCTCGATGGCACTCCTAACAAATCTAAATTAGGGGCTAACGCTATCCTTGGGGTTTCATTGGCGGTTGCAAGAGCTGCTGCTGAAGAACTTGGCTTACCTCTATACCGCTACGTAGGAGGGGTTAGTGCTCACACTTTGCCTGTTCCTATGATGAACATCATCAACGCTGGTGCTCACTCTGATGCTCCTATCGCTTTCCAAGAATTTATGATTATGCCTGTGAATGCTAAAGACTTTTCACAAGCTATCCAAATGGGGGCTGAAGTATTCCACAACCTTAAAAAAGTATTACACGACAAAGGTTTAGGTACTGCTGTAGGCGACGAAGGTGGTTTCGCTCCTGCATTCAAAGACATCGAAGATGCTCTCGACTCTATCAAAGAAGCGGTAAACAAAGCTGGTTACAAATGGGGCGAAGACATTAAGATTGCCTTAGACTGTGCTTCTTCTGAGTTCTACAAAGATGGTAAATACGATTACACTATCTTCGAAGGCGCTAAAGGTAAAGTACGTACTTCTGCTGAACAAGCTGAATACTTAGCTGAATTAGTAGCTAAATATCCTATCATCTCTATCGAAGACGGTATGGATCAAAACGACTGGGACGGCTGGAAATTGCTTACCGAAAAAATTGGAGGCCGCGTACAATTAGTAGGTGACGACTTATTCGTTACCAACGTATCTATTCTTGAAAGAGGTATCGCTAAAGGTATCGCTAACTCTATCCTTATCAAAGTAAACCAAATCGGTACACTTTCTGAAACAATTGCAGCTGTCGAAATGGCTAACCGTGCTGGTTACACCGCTGTGATGTCTCACCGTTCAGGAGAAACTGAAGACAATACTATCGCTGACCTTGCAGTAGCACTTAACACCGGACAAATCAAAACCGGTTCAGCTTCTCGCTCTGACCGTATGGCAAAATACAACCAATTGCTTCGTATCGAAGAACAATTAGGCTCTGTAGCATACTATCCAAAAGAAAAAGCTTTCAACGTAAAGAACTAATCTATTAGGTTAGTAAATAGTCTTTTTAACTCAAAGAAGGATGTCCGAGCTGAAAAAAAGTTCGGACACCCTCTTTTTACCTTAAAAAAAGAAATGTGATGATGAAGAAGTTATTATGGTTTTGCGTACTACTGTTCAGCAGCTACACTATCGCACAAGAAACTGAGCTGCACGGGCATATATACAGTGTACAGACCGAAAAACCGATGCCCAACGTACATATTCTAAACCTCAACAAAGTAAAAGGTACCACCTCCGATCACAAAGGCGATTTCACCATAAGTGCAGCCGCCAATGACACCTTGTACATTTCTTTTTTAGGCTATAAATCTACTAAGATAAGGGTAACCAATGATATGATTAAGTTTCAAGGACTAAAAATCGGAATGACCGAATTAGCTTATGCCCTCGAAGAAGTAGTCGTTACCCCCTATAAATTAACAGGTTATTTAGATATTGACGCCAAAAATGCACCCGTAAACAG
>NZ_KN390074.1:1265-4720 GCF_000213295.2 Capnocytophaga sp. oral taxon 329 str. F0087 | reverse complement strand
ATTACCGTTCTTGTACTTGTATCTGTTACTGAACCCGATGGGAACGTAAAGTCCGTATCTGGCGTTGCTACAAGTGGGGTACTACCTACCTTAATCACGCTAGTCTTAGTAACAGTATTGCCTTGAGGGTCTCTTGCTACAAAGGTAACAGTTACTACTCCAGCCCCACACCAATTAGTAGGTTTAACCGCTGTAAAGTTATGGGTAAGTGTAGCCGTACCACAAGTATCGGTAACAGTAGCTTGGTTAAGCCAATTGCTTACTACTGTATCGATATTAGTAGCGGTACAAGTTACTGTTAAAGCAGTTGGAACTGTAAGCGTTACTGTATTGCTAAACACAATCATTACGACTACTTTATCAGTTTCGCAAACAGCATTAAAGCGGCTCACCTTATAAGTATCAGTAGTAGAGAGAGCTTCAGTATTATCTGTTACTAAAGTACTGTTTTTATAAACTTTTACGGTAGCTGTATCTGTCGCTATTTTTGCTTTGAGATCAGCTACTGTAGCGGCTGCACATAAAGTATAAGTTTTGCCTGTAGCTGGTGCTTCTAAAATATTAACTGTATAACTGAATGTTACTGTGTTAGCAGCACAAACAAGTCCTTGGGCTACCACTTGATAAATACCTGCGTGTTGTGCATCAATAGATGGTATCACCAATTGAGGCAAAGTAGTTACTGTAGTAGTTCCATCTGGATATTTCCACTGATAAGATGGGGCACCTAACGAACGCAAGGTAATAGTAACTGTACTTCCTTTGCAGTAACCAGACTGTAGTGGCGATGCTAATACCAGCTCAGGATTATCAAGAGGGGTAATAGGCAATTCTTTCCATACAGGTTCTGAAGCACAAGCTGAGTCTGTAATTTTCACCCAGCGAGTATTTTGCCCAGCAGAGAAAGTACCCAAGTTAGTAAAGGTAACTGTACTACCTTTAGCAGCTGTTTGGGTATCAATATGGGTACCGTCTCTACGATCGTATAATTCGTATTGGTAAGAACCTAAACCACTAATACCATTAATAGCTTTTATAACTATCTTACCAGTATTATCTTCACACTTATAACCTATATAACCATTTCTATCAAAGTTGAGCAATACATCGTCTACGCTGATAGTAAAAGTGCGTACACAACCATTAGCACCTTTACTTCTAATATAAGTTACTATATCTTGTTCATTACTATTAGTATCATCTATTTTTCCTCCATATATAAAGGTATAGCTACCTTCTGAGTTTTGGTTTCTTGGCAAAGAGAAGTACTGATCTTCAGAAGTAGGATCATTAGGGTTGTACACTGCCTTTATATAAGTAGAACCTAATACCTGTTGGCTAAAATTACTACTTACAGTTACGTCGTTTGAATTAATACCTGCTGGACGTTTATAAAGATATACATATATACTCCTGTTGTTATTTTCAGCTCTCAACTAATCCATGGCTGGATTTCCTTTGAAAGGATAAACTCTTACTTTAGTACACTCAGTTTTTGTTTCAGGAGTTAATGGTTTTTCCTGATAAGGAGTATGTGCCAATTCAAAATCTTGTTTAGAAGAATTTGTACCACTATACACATAGGTTACATTTCCGCAAGGGTCTTCTACTCTAATTTTATAAGTACCTTCGGGTAATGAGAAGTTTTGTGTAAGGTCATCTTGGTTCTGAGTAGCCATAATGTTAGTAATAACGCTATTAGATTTTCTATAAGTGATAGTAACCGTTTCATTGAGTTTGAGTTTTCCAGGCTCATCTACATAACTAGCAGGAGCTTGCTCTAAGGTAACCTTAAAGCCATTCATAGACAATATAGAGCCTGATTGATTTACTCTGAAAAGTACCTCTATTCTTCCTTTAGGTGTACGAGTATCTCCAAAACATCTTACTTCTTGTTTGTATTCTCCTCCTGGACGTACTAGATTATAGAATTTGTTAAAAGATTCTTCTTGGCTTACTGTTTGTCCATCTACAGATGTAAAGGTTACCTCATACTTTTCATCTGCTTTAAATGATTGCCCATTGTCTAGAGTGGTTATTTTCTTCCTTTCACCAGCTTCAGTTATCTGTCCTTGAGATACTTGCACTCCATTATGTTTAATAACATAAGTTACAGGATAACATACGATTTGATTCTCTGCAGTAACAGACATCTCAGGAGTCTGACAAGTACCTCCAAATACAATACCTGTATTCATAAAGCGTATATCTCCTCCAAGCATTGGAGTATCGTTGTTATTACAATTTTGCCCTTTAATACGGAAGTAGAAGTTAGGACGTTTATCTGGATCATCTTTTAGGTCTTTATAAGTACGATTATGAGCTTTCAAATCGTAATATATCATCCTCTGAGAAGAGGTTTTACCTGAAGGAAGTGAAAATAACGGACGCCATACAATATTCACACTATTTTTATCACCTCCATAAAACTCTGCCAAGTCTTTCTTAGAATAAGCAGTATACTCATAGAGGGCTGTCAATTCTGGAGTGTTGAAATACTTATAGAATGGTGAGTTGGTATTACCACTATAACGAATATCTAAATAATCACAACTTGATTGTCCTCCATTTTGAATATCTCTATATGCTTGGTCTTTACCAAAATCGTTATTGGTTCTAATAGGAGCTGGAAAATCGCTTTGTAATTTTCCTATTGTAGCAGATACTGGCTGTGCGTTAGCTATATTAGAAGTGTGTAACTTAGCCTTGTAGGTACCTGCTGGCATATTATAGTCTGTAAATTTCACAAAACTTACAGCACTTTCTTTGTCACTTTCTGTAATGGTAAAGGTACGCGTACCTGTATAGGTTGCTGGCATCTCAATAAGTTCTACTACATAAGTATTACCTGCTTGAGCATTTTGTATTTGGAAACGCAACTGACCTGTTGGAATACAGTTAAGCGAATTGTTAGTTGCTTGAAAGTTGAGCGTTTCATCACCAGAAACGGCTTGTGTCACTTTTGAAAAGGTTATTACACGAGTTTGCCCCAACGCCTTGCTTATGTTCTCATCACAAGTTCGAGCGCTGAGTTTTCCAAAAGAAAATAAAAGTGTAAATAATACTAATAGCGTCTGTAATTGTTTATACATTCGTGATAACATTGAGATATAATTAGTGATTCCAAGGGGCAAAGGTATAACATTATTTTGGAATACACAAAAGTAAATAAAAAAACACACAAAATATATTTTATTTAGAAAGGGGTAACAAAATTATTCAAAAAGAGGCTGTTCAGCACAATGCTAAACAGCCTCTTTTTATTTATTAGGTATTTGTACTATCGTTTGATATATAACCAACCTACTTCACTTCGATTTTGTCTATTCTCATCGACATATTCGATAACGTAATAGTAAGTGCCTTGTGGTAACTTATCAGAAGTTTCTACTACTACCCTACCATTAGAGAAGCCTCTAAATACGCGAGTTACGTTGTCATAACCTTCTGTTTCA
>NZ_KN390074.1:0-553 GCF_000213295.2 Capnocytophaga sp. oral taxon 329 str. F0087 | reverse complement strand
AAATACGCGAGTTACGTTGTCATAACCTTCTGTTTCAAACACTTTTACTCCCCAACGGTTATAAATACGTACCACATTATCTGGGTAACGATTTATACCTGCGATATGGAAGTGTTCGTTCTTACCATCACCATCTACTGACATACCATTATAAGGTACTAGCTTATTCACTACCTCGATAGTAACGGTAGCTGAAGCACAGCCATCGGTATTGCAAAGCTCATACACAAAGGTATCAATACCTACAAAACCTGTATGTGGACGGTATTCGATAGTGCCGTCAGGATTTACTACTGTCGTACCATTAGTAGGATTAGTTACTACATTAGGTGCTGTAGCTCCGTTTGGCGTATCGTTAGCCAGTACACTAACCACTACTGGTATATCTATAGGAGTGGTAGTACGATCATCAGCTGCTATTGGCAATACTGGAGTAGTGCTGGTAGTTGTAGCACTTACTGTTACCTCTACAGTTGCTGTTGCACAAGCTGTTGGCGTTGCTATAGTACAAATTTGATATGTTAACGTATAAATACCTGATGGGGTATTGTTT
>NZ_KN390073.1:4010-4855 GCF_000213295.2 Capnocytophaga sp. oral taxon 329 str. F0087 | reverse complement strand
AGCCCCCATTACCGCATTCGATGTACTACAATGGCTGCACGCTAATACAGACAGTGGCATAACCCCCAATATCACCGCTGACGGCTCTATATATCTTACTGTATCACTTAAGTTTAGTGATAGTTTTTTATACAAAAAAATAGCCCAATGGGATATACGTTACCCTTATTTAGACCAGCAACCTATATCGCTGATTAAAGCACTTGCTCCCTATTACCAGTCCACTAATTTCATAGAAAAAATGCAACACATTAGCAACGCTGCTAATAAATAAAACCGAAAAAACAATGAAAAAAGAACCTTCCCTACTGACCATTTTGGGCATCAGTGTTTGTCTTCTCGCGGCTCTTTATTTGTCCAAAAATATAACCGATAAGACTACTTATAAGAGTTGCATAGATAGTCTCGCTAACGCACTTTGTAAATACCAAAATACTAAGTACAATAAAAAGGATAGCAATCAGCCCCGTGTGAGTGAGAAAGTGAACCCGCCTATTGAAATACCACAATTGCATACGCCGCTCCTCAAAGGAGAGCCTACGCTCAACAGTGGGAGCGTTATCAACAGTAGGGGCGTCTCCCTTTTTGTTGATGAAATTAGCAATACTAAGCAACAGAGCCTGCCCCGCTTCTGTTTTAGCAATATTCTCGAGGAAATTGCTGCCATTGCTTTCCTCTTTGCAGTTGTCCTGCTTTTCTTGTTCGTTTTGCATATGTTATAAATGAATTAAAACACAAAGATAATAAATAAATATGATACAAGCCCACACCATACAAGTAAACCTAAAACCAGAGATAATAGCACAGATAGACGACACCGCTATCGCGCACCTGCATATTAAAAC
>NZ_KN390073.1:0-3395 GCF_000213295.2 Capnocytophaga sp. oral taxon 329 str. F0087 | reverse complement strand
ATAGCCCTTTCAGAAGTATTTAGCCTGCCTGTAGAAGACCTTGTCGAGGTACACCGAAGCTAAAGCGAACACGTACCGAACACGAAGCGAACACGTACCCTATCAATAATCACAAATAAAACCATAAAAACAATGAACCAGATAGAACAAGTAGAAACGCACCTAAATGCCGTCCTAAACATCGATGATATTAGAACCAATATGATAACCATTGAGGATAATATGCTTATCATCGACCTAAATTATTACAGCGAAAACGCCCTTGCTAATCTTTACAACCGAGCTGCTGGGGGCTACCTCTCAATTCGTCCAGAGATAAGCGCGGGGCAACTCTCCTATGCCCTTGTACCAGAAAACACCTCAAAACCAGTAGAAGCATTTGCCCACCCATAAATAGTAAAATAACGTTAGTTAGTTGTTAGATAAGCCGTGCATAAGTGCACCACGTGCACGGCTTCTTTTATCTCTCACCTAACCTAACTGCTAACATCTAACAGACTATGAACGATTATAAATACACCGCCGAAAAACTCTATGAGCATACCGACAGAGGGCTTGACATACTCCACCGCTACCTACCCGACAGCGTAGGCTGCGAGCGCACACGCAAACCCTTTCGTTACCGCGACGAAAAAACCCCTTCAGCCTATCTATATCTACCCCCACAGGGCAAATGCTGGGTAGTAAAAGACTTTGGCGGCGATACCCATTCCCCTATACAGATATACCAGCACCTTACTGGCGATACCGATTTCCTAAACACCCTAAAAACACTATTCGCTGAATTTAATATAGGCGAAAACACCCTTAATCTCACCCCAAACAAAACATTTGCACCCCGTGGCGACCACCCCGACGGCTATTTTCGCATATACCCTAAAGAAAAAATAGAAAATGCCAAGCTTATAAATCGTTTTATCACCCCCGAAATATGCGCACGCTATAACGTTCACGAACTCCAAAAAGTAGAACGCATCACCTCTACCACAGGCAAACTAATGACCATCGAAGCCACCCCACAATACCCAATGTTTGCCTATTCTGATGACCTAAACGTATGGGCAAAAACCTACTACCCAGCCGAGAAAAAACGCAAAATAACCGATGAAAATGGACACACCAAAACCGAAAACTTCAAACACGGCTATTTAGGCAAAAAACCAGCCGTATATGTGCACGGACTGCAATATATAAAAAGCATCATCACCCCCGACCGCTACCAAAGAATAATAGACCTAAGAGAGCAAATAACCCTAACCGATTTTCCCGAAATGAAAAAGGAACTACAAGAGCAACTCGATGAACTCCTGTTGCCCTATGTTATCATTTGCTCCGGAGGCTCCGACGGGCTTACCCTCGCATCGCTTTCCCCCGATTTCTACCCCGTATGGGGCAATTCCGAAGGCGATATAATCAATCATACCGATTACCAATACCTAAAAACCATAAGTCAGCACCTTATCAACCTGCCCGATGTAGATACTTCGGGCATAGAGTTCGCCTATAAATACTCCCGCCGCTATTGGCAGCTGCCCACCGTATTCCTACCAAAGTACTATTTAGGCGAAAAAGGCAAAGATTTTCGTGATTACGTAGATTATTTTAAAGAAAGTGAACAACAAAGTATTGCCAACGAGTTCAAAAAACTATTAAACGTACCCGTTTGCTGCGATTTCGTAACTGTAGAAGACAAAAAATACACCATAAACCACGAAAATCTGTATTACTTCTTGCAAGTAAACCATTTTTTTGTATTTCAGTCAGATATAGCCGTCAATCTCGACAACGAAAACAAAGGCACATTAGTCAAAGTAGACGATTATAAGCTATCCGTACCGCAAACCGCTGCCGTACGCGAGTTTTGCGTCGATTACTATATACGCAAAGGCACCTCGCAAAAAGTATTGCGCCTATTACGCACCTGCAAAGCCCTAAGTGCTCCCGAACTCAAAAATGCTACCTACAAAAAATTCGACCTTACCAAGCACGACAAAGAATACCAGCTGTTTTTCTTTCAGAATACCGCTATAAAGGTAACCCCAGACCGCATTTTCACCCAAAACCGCGATGATATAAATAACTATATCTTCGAGAACGCCGTATTGCCCACCAATATCACCCTAATCAAAGAAACCTTTTTTGAACCCTATATTGATGAGCAAGGGCGCAACCGCGTAAATATCAAAACCGAAAAATGCGAATACCTAAATTTCCTTATCAACGGAAGCCGCGTATACTGGGCAAAAGAATACCCCTACGAAAAAGACCGTTGGGGCACCTTTTTCACCCTCAACAGTCCACACCTTACAGAAGAAGAGCAAATCACCCAAGAGCAGCATTTTCTATCCAAGTGCTACGCTATAGGCTACCTATTGCACCGCTACAAAATGCCCAATTTCGAGCGATTTGTATATGTTGTTGATGATGAGATGAAAGGAATGCTAAGCCAGAGCAACGGCGGAACCGGTAAAGGCATATTTTCAAAGGCAATCAAACTCACCACCAGCGTATTCAATTGCGCCGGTAAAGACAGCAAACTATTCGAAAACACCCATATATTCGACGAACTCAACGAAAACCACGATGTAATATGCTTCGACGATATGGCAGAACAACGTTTTGAAAAGCTGTATAACTACATCACCGACGGTATACGAGTAAACCCAAAATTCAGGCCCAGCTTTTTCATTCCGCCCGACAAAAGCCCCAAACTCTTTGGCACTTTCAATCACGGACTTAAGAACGGAGCAGACAGCGACTATCGTAGGCTATTTTTCATCACATTTTCATCTTATTACCACTATTCGCACTCCGAAATGGGCAAACAGTGGCAGCCCTCCGATGATTTTGGGCACAACCTCTATGACGACTGGGACGCTCGCCAATGGGACTTATTTTACAACTTTATGCTACGTTGCACCCAATTCTATATGCAAAACCGTATGAGCCCCTATTTTGCCCCTATGGAAAGAATAAATTACAACAATCTAAAAGCCTCAATAGGCGACAACTTTTTAGACTGGGCAGACGAGTATTTCACCCCCGACCGTCTCAATATCGAAGTAGCCCGCCGCGAAATGCAAGACGACTACAAAGCCTCTTGTGGTAATTTCAAACTAACGGCACAAGGCTTCCGCAACAAGTTAGGACAATACTGCCAGCTAAAAGGCTACACGCTATCCGATATAATCAAAAAGACCGAATACACTTTAGATAACCGCCGTACCTCTGTTGATTATTTCATCATAAAGACAGAAACCGACACCAAAAAACCAGAAGAAACCACCCCAGCTGCCCCAAAGACAAACAACCTTGCCGGCATCGAGGACGATATACCATTTTAATTATGCTGAAAAACCCGAATGAATTTGCAAAGGCGATGACCTATTTAAATG
>NZ_KN390072.1:0-4320 GCF_000213295.2 Capnocytophaga sp. oral taxon 329 str. F0087 | reverse complement strand
CCTCCCTCAGTGCTTCAGCAACTCTCTTCTACCCTCAATAAACGTATTGCTGAGCATCACGAAGTGGCAGGCAGAGGCTACCAAACTTCTTATAGCTACATTACTGACTTACAGTTTAAGCCCATCGCTATCCTTAGCATTCCCTATTTTGAGAATGATACTTTCAATGAGCGCGCTTTGGAAGGTTCGTTATACAACCTTGCTATTGTCTATTTTTCACTGCTTATTGTAGCCCTTATTGTGGCTTATTTCATCTCTAAATATATCACTAAGTCATTAAAAACCATTGAACAACGGTTAGATAAAACTCGCCTACTATCGCGCAATGAGAAAATAACCCTTAAGTCTGCTCCTGCCGAAATTTCTGAATTAGTAAGTGCCTATAATGCTATGATTGATGAGATTGAGAATAGCAAGGCTCTCTTAGCACAGTCGGAGCGTGAACAGGCGTGGCGAGAGATGGCAAAACAAGTAGCCCACGAAATCAAAAATCCGCTAACCCCTATGCGCCTATCGGTGCAAAGTTTCCAGCGAAAAGCTAACAGAGAAACTCAATCAAGTGAGCTCACTAACGAATTTTGTGAATCACTTATTCAGCAAATCGACATTCTTAGCAATATCTCAACTGCTTTTTCCGCTCTTACGAATATGCCTGCTAAAAATGATGAAAACTTCAACTTTGTACCCGTTATCAAGCGTACTTTAGATATTTTTAATACTGATTATATCCATTTCACGTATTCTGACAGCGATATCACTGCTGTTTTTGACCGTGACCAACTAGGACGTGTGGTTACTAACTTAGTAAAAAATGCTATGCAAGCTACCGAAAATACCCCAATGCCGCATATAGAAGTGTCGCTGTACAAAGACAATGACTGTATTACCTTAAAAGTAAAAGATAATGGCATAGGCATAAAAGAAACTGACCGAGATAAAATTTTCGAACCTCGTTTTACCACCAAAACTAGCGGCAGTGGTTTGGGCTTAGCAATGGTAAAAAATATCATTCTTTCGTATGGAGGCACTATCTCTTTTACTTCTGAGGTTGGAAAAGGAAGCGAATTTACAGCTGTATTGGCACATTTTTTGAAAACGAATCAAACATAAAAACATTATATTTATGAATAAAAACATTTTAACATTAGGAGCAATCGCTTTATTATTTGCTGCTTGCCAAAACAATGGGTCTCAAAACAATACGATGACCAACACCACTGAAAGTACTATAATGACCACTTCTGCTGATGAAAAACAAGTTCCCGAAGTAGTGGCTACTTATGTAGGAACTCTCCCTGCTGCCGATTGTGGTGGAATGGCTACTGTTATTCATCTCTACGCTGATGACACTTACGTGAAACAAGAAGAGTGTGCCTCTAAGGACTTTCGTGCTAAAGAAGAAGGTAAAGTAACTAAGAATGAAAATATCCTTACCCTTACTTCTGAAAGTGGTGAAAAATCTTATTTTCTTCTGAAGTCTGACAGTAGCATTATATTAGTGGGTGAAGACGGCAAAGAGCCTGAAATGGCAGCTCAATACACCCTTACTAAGCAAATGCAATAGCAATAGAGCTTCGTTAGCACAAGGCTGCTCTTTCTTTGAGGGAGCAGCTTTTTTGTATTCTTACTTTTATTATCATAACTTCCTCATTTTCTAACACATACAAATTATAAAAATCTCACTTCTTGCCTAAGAATATACTATCTCCAAACTTTTAGAATTAACTTTTTTAACAACCTCTTCGTACTTTTTTATGAAAATAACATTCAAAATCTTTGGCAGTTATCTTTTTTTGTAGTATCTTTACAGCCCAATTCCAACTTTAGGCTGGCAATATACCAATGGATTTAGTACGGCTTTTTATTAAAAGAATTTCATACAATCAATCTCAAAACGATGCCTTTGTACTGATAATGCACGAATTAGAGTCTGATTTAAAACTTCCTATTGTAATAGGTGCCTTTGAAGCCCAGTCAATTGCGTTAGAGCTTGAAAAGAATATTATTCCCCCTCGACCTCTTACTCACGACCTCTTCAAAATATTCGCCGATGCTTTTCATATCAAAGTGAAAAGAGTCGTAATTTACAAGTTAGAGGAAGGAATTTTCTATTCTAATATGCTATGTATTCAGAATGGTGAAGAGCGCACTATTGATGCACGCACCAGCGATGCTATTGCTCTCGCACTCCGATTTAATGCCCCTATCTATACCTATAGAGATATTGTGCAAAAAGCCGGCATCTACATTCCCCTCCTCAATGAGGAAAATCAAAACCCTGTGAGCCCCTCTTTAGATGATATAGAAGAGGAAAACGATGGCACCAGAAATCGTTATTCTAAATACTCACTAACAGAGCTTAAAAAGATGCTTAATGATTGTATTGAGAACGAAGATTATGAGATTGCCGCTCACATCCGTGACGAAATTTCTAAACGAAACAGTACTTTTTAAACAATTATATTATAGATGAAAGAACTAACAATTACTTTAGGAAGTCTCTTCTTCCTCTCTCCAGCGATAAGTAACGCTCAACCCGCCCATTTTATTGAAAGCCAAGGATTCACAATAGAAGGCTTATGGCGTGGCGCATTAGGAATGGTAGCCATTCTCCTCATAGCTTATCTCTTTAGCAATAACCGCCGTGCTGTGAATTGGCGCACTGTGGGCATTGGTTTATTATTACAGTTATGTATCGCTGTAGGTATCTTAAAAGTCAATTTTATACAGAAAGGTTTTGATGCTGTGGGGAGTATATTCGTGTTAATCCTCGACTTCACCCGTGCTGGTAGCCAATTCTTATTAGGCAATCTACTCGATACTCAATCTTTCGGCTACATATTTGTCTTTCAAGTGTTGCCTACTATCATCTTTTTCTCCGCCCTTACCTCTCTACTTTTCTACTTAGGAGTGATACAAATAGTTGTAAAAGCAATGGCGTGGGCACTTTCTAAGCTACTAAACATCTCTGGAGCAGAAAGTCTATCTGTAACTGGCAATATATTTTTAGGACAAACGGAAGCCCCTCTGATGATTAAAGCCTACCTACCCAAAATGACTCGCTCTGAAATCCTCCTTGTGATGATTGGTGGAATGGCTACTGTAGCAGGTGGTGTAATGGCTTCATATATACAATATCTAGGAGGTGATGACCCACAAATGCGATTGCTTTTTGCTCGACATCTATTAGCTGCTTCAGTAATGGCTGCTCCTGGTGCTATTGTTATTTCTAAAATATTATGCCCACAAACAGAGCAGTTCTCTAATGACTCTCATGTATCAATGGAGAATGTAGGTTCTAACATACTCGATGCTATAGCTAATGGCACCACTGACGGACTAAAATTAGCTGCCAATGTAGGAGCTATGCTACTTGTATTCGTAGCACTTATTGCGATGATAAACTGCATTTTCAACTGGATTGGCGATTTAACTACTCTTAATGATGTAATTGCAGCCAACACTCCTTATCAAAGTGGATTATCTCTCGAAATGATACTCGGCACTATCTTCTCTCCCGTAATGTGGTTAATAGGCATTGGTAAAGAAGACGTAATGCTAATGGGACAACTACTAGGTATTAAACTTGCGTCTTCTGAGTTCGTAGCTTATACACAGTTAGGGGTTCTAAAAGACCTCACTAGTGAGCCTCATTTGTTATACAATAAATCAGTGATGATTGCTACCTATATGCTCTGTGGATTTGCTAATTTTGCCTCTATAGGCATCCAAATAGGAGGCATTGGAGCCCTTGCTCCTAACCAACGCAAAACCCTTTCAGAATTTGGCTTAAAAGCAGTTTTAGGCGGCACCTTAGCATCATTATTATCAGCTACTATTGCAGGTACCATTATAGGATAATCTAAATGAGATTCTTCGTAATTTTATGATGCAAAGATATTGCAAGAATTAATATTGTACAAATAGTTGTTCCATCCTGTTACAACCTTGTCCATAATCTTGAGAAAGCAAAACAAATAGTAATAAAAAAGGCTGCCTTGATAAAAGGTAGCCTTTTTCTTTTATTTGCAACTTTATGTTATTCAGCAGCAGCTTCTGTAGCCTGTGCAGGCTGAGCAACTTCTTCAGCGGTAGCTTTCTTTCTACCACGACGAGTAGTTTTCTTCTTAGCTACTTTTGCTGTGTTATAAGTAGTGTTATAATCTACAAACTCAATCAATGCCATTTCAGCATTATCTCCTAAACGGTTACCCAATTTGATAATACGGGTATACCCACCTGGGCGATTGCCTACTTTAGTAGCTACTTCTTTAAAAAGCTCTGTTACAGCGTATTTGTTATGTAGCTTACTAAAAGCTA
>NZ_KN390071.1:0-4386 GCF_000213295.2 Capnocytophaga sp. oral taxon 329 str. F0087 | reverse complement strand
TAAAAATATCAAAAAACCAGTTCAGAAAGGAAGATAGTTATTGGGACACCCATACTATCGGTGGAACTGACTTAACAAAAACGAAGCGACTTATAGCTGAAGTAGGCGATAATAAGCGCATCAAAATGATAGGTGACCTGACCGACATCGTAACCTCTGGCTACATCCCCATAGGTAAGTATATGCAGTTTGGGCGTTTCTGGCAAGCCTTCTCAAGCAACAACGTTGACGGACTGCGCTTGCGGGCTGGCTTCCGCTCGTTTATTTCTACTGACGACCGTTTTCGCACCTACGTATACGGAGCATACGGACTAAAAGATAAACTTTTTAAATACGGAGTTAGTGGCAAATACCTTATTTCTTACCGTCCGCGTATCGGCATCGGGGCTGCTTACCAAGATGATAACCTACAGTTAGGTAGCTTTGTGATGCACGATGACACCAATTTAGATTTCGAAAAGACCACTAATTTCATTATTGCAAGGGGTGAAAACTATTATCTGACACGCAATAAGAAGATACAAGGGGTTATCAACTACGATATAGCAGCTAATATACGGCTTTCGGTGTTTGGCACCTACCAAAGTTTATCTTCCGCTAGCGAAGAGAACTTTTTGATAGCTTATCGCAACCCCAAAACAGGCGATATACTGCGCGATTATGACAATTTTTACACCGGCACCGAACTGACTTTTACCCCTGGCAGAAAGGTATTCGGCTATGGAGTAGAACAACGCTACGGCAAAAAGTTGTTTTCTACCTATACTCTCAAATATACTAAAGGGGTAAGTGGTATAAGCCATAGTCAGTTTGACTACGACAAGGTACAAATATTAGCAAGTAAGCCTATACCTATGTTTGGCTACGGCATACTGCACGCTAACCTCGAAGCAGGAAAAGTATTGGGTACCGCCCCTCTTATTGCCCTTGCTCCTACCCCAGCTAACCAGTCGTATTCTACGGCTAAAAACACTTTTGCACTGCTTGACTACTACGATTTTATCACCGACACTTATATTAATGGATATTTCGAGCATCATTTTGATGGATTTTTGTTCAATAGGGTACCATTCCTACAGAAAACACGCTTTAAGAGTCTCCTTTTCGGTAGATTTGCTTACGGAACACTCTCAGAAAAGAATAAGACAGCTAATATGAGTAATATAGTGTTCAACTCTCCTGAAAAATTGTATTGGGAATACGGTTTTGGTATTGAAAATATCGGTTTAGGCAACTTCCGTTTTATACGTTTAGACTTTGTATGGCGCAGTGATTTCAACGATGTCAATGGGGTACGTAACCCTAAATTCGGCATACGCTTAGGTATAGAACCATCTTTTTAATGATTAATGATAAATGACAAATAGCGAATTAACAAAAAAACTGATATTATTAGGAGAGTTATTCAATGATGCCGAGCGATTCTCAGCTATATTCGCACAGGCTGAGCAGCAAAACAGTTGGTTTACACAACATAACTTAACTTTTGCTCGCAACACTTGGGCTACAACCCTATCAGAAGCTAATATAAAACGATGGTTATCGGCTTATAAGCTATCTGAACCACAAAATATAAAGAAAATATTGCTGATAATGGCAGGCAATATCCCCTTAGTAGGTTTTCACGACCTACTATGCGTATGGGTGTCAGGCCATAAAGCGGTAGTAAAACTTTCGTCAGAAGACAAACTACTACTCCCCTTTATAGTAGAACAACTAAGAGACCTCATACCTGAATGGGCAGAAGCCGTAACCTTTTCAGATGGGAAAGTAACTGACTTTGATGCAGTAATTGCTACCGGAAGCAATAATACAGCGCGCTATTTTGAATACTATTTTGGTAAAAAGCCTCATATCATCAGAAAAAATAGAAACTCTGTAGCTGTACTTACTGGCAAAGAAACCCAAGAAGAGCTCACTGCCTTAGGAAAGGATATCTTTCAGTACTACGGACTTGGCTGTAGAAGTGTTTCTAAACTATTCATACCCCAAAACTACTCTTTTGATGCTTTTTTTCAAGCTATTTACGCCTATCGGGATATTATCAACGAACAAAAATACGCCAATAACTATGATTATAACAAGGCTGTATACCTAATGAGTTTATATAAGCTACTCGAAAATGGTTTTCTAATATTAAAAGAAGACAAAAGTTATGCTTCACCCATAGCTACCTTGTTTTACGAGTATTATACCGATACAGAAGCTCTGAAAAAACAACTCATTACCGATACCGAGCAAATACAATGTATAGTAGCAAAAGGATTACTACCTGATGAAATAGCTTTCGGAAATACGCAAATCCCCCAGTTATGGGAGTATGCTGATAATGTAGATACACTAAAGTTTCTCTCAAATTTGGGATAAAAGAGCAAAATAACAGAAAAGAATCTTTAAGCAAAGAATATCACAAAACACTGAAAATCAGATTTATATAAAAAATAAGAAAAAAAATATTTAATTTTTTCACTAAAAATGTTGCAGGAATAAAAAAAAGTCGTACCTTTGCAACCGCATTGAGAGAAAATGCATTGCTAATAATAAGCAGATTGAAAAAATAAGGTCCGTTCGTCTAGGGGTTAGGACGCAAGGTTTTCATCCTTGTAACAGGGGTTCGATTCCCCTACGGACTACAAATAAAAAACATCTTTTATACAACTTTATTATTAGTTGAATAATTAAGGTTAAGGTCCGTTCGTCTAGGGGTTAGGACGCAAGGTTTTCATCCTTGTAACAGGGGTTCGATTCCCCTACGGACTACAAAATACAATATTTCGAAAAGTATCTGTAAAAAGATACAATGATAAAAATAAAATAGTAAGGAAAAATGGCAAACCATAAATCAGCGTTAAAAAGAATTAGAAGAAACGAAGCAGCTCGTTTACGCAATCGCTATCAACACAAAACAGCACGTAATGCTGTTAGAAAGCTACGCACTTTAGAAAACCAAGAAGAAGCTAAGGTTCTTTTCCCTAAAGTAGTTTCTATGATTGATAAACTTGCTAAGAGAAATATTATTCACGCTAATAAAGCAGCGAATTTAAAAAGCAGTTTAGCTAAGCACTTAAACAAATTAGCTAAGTAGTCATTTAGGTTTTAGATTTATCACTGATGCCAGATTTATGTAAGTAAGTCTGGCTTTAGTGTTTTAATAAAAATAGTAGAATATGAAAAACAAAGCTTTCAAAGTAGGTCTTCTACTTTTAGTAGCAGGCTTAATATCATGTGATGGAAGCCAGCAGACCTCTGACAACACTCCTACAGAACATAAAGTAAAATCAGTTGATTTTAAGGAGCTAAAACTAACAGAGCTTACACCAAAAGCTCAGGAAGATTTAAGGCAGTGGAAGAGCTTTCAGTCATTAATGCAGATCATCATATCGATGGCGCCTAACAAGATAAAAAACACTGATGCTTTAGTGCTTTCAAACCCCGATAGCCTACTCATTTACAGCCGTCTACACCCTATTAGTTCTAAAACAGAAAGTGTAAATACCTTGGTAGAACGCGACTGGCGTACTCCACCCAATAGTATAAAAGATACTGTTTTTAGAGTAGAAAAAATAAAAGAAGAAGGAAAGGCTTTTCTACAATGGAGGCGTTTTTTAGTAGCTAATATACCTTATACGTTTTCAGTAAGTTCTAAGAAAATAAACTACCCTCACCTCAATTTAGTATTTTCCGAAGAAGGAAAAGAAGAATTGAGTACCCAGTTAGCACTTGACACACTCTCTCCCCTACCTGCTAATGTAAAAAGAAGATCTTTAGTAGACGATTGGAAAGAATTTGAAGTAGCATTTTCCCCTAAGAAAAGTGGATATTACAATATTCAGCTATCATTAGATGAAGAAGCAAAAGCGAATGACAATGTGATTTTATATCGTCCAGTACTCGAATTAGCAGCTAAAAACTTCCAGAAAGTAAGTCAATATTCTGACAAAATAATAGGAGAAAACTCAAGGGTAGAAAGTTCTTATTACTCAGTATATTTTTGGCTTACACAGATGCAAGATACTTTACAAGAATTGCTGAGTGACACTTTCCCTGAAAAAATCGATATTCCTAGTATAAAAGCTCGTTTTAGGCTCTTTCAGACACAAATCAAATCATTAGCAGACAACGTTAAAAACAACCCTGATTTCAAAGAAGAGGCCATTAAAAACAACATTAATCTTTTAGAAGAGACTTTTAATAGTATCATCTCTCATATTAATAAGATTTACAACAATGATTTGGATGAACGTATGCGCTATATAGATACCAATAACGAATAATTGTCAGCATACTTTATAAAAAAGCAAGCACTATTTTCATAGTGCTTGCTTTTATTGTTATCTGTATAGGGTAAAGTGTCCCATATACTCTTGTTGGTCTTCATCTTCGTGT
>NZ_KN390070.1:0-4742 GCF_000213295.2 Capnocytophaga sp. oral taxon 329 str. F0087 | reverse complement strand
GGTATCTGTCGCGTAACAGGTAAACTGATAGACAAACGTCGCTTGATGGCGGTGCCCCACGCTACCCTAAGCATTGAGGCTAAAAATATGCAATAAGTACCTATGAGTCCGACAGAGTACATTTGCCAAGAGACCCTTATCACCCCTGAAGTGCTTGCGCCTTTGGTAGAAAGGCTTTTTGAACAAAAGCACTACAAAAAGTATCAAACGCTGCAAAAAACAGGTAGCAATGAGGGACGGTTGTACTATGTGGAACAGGGACTGCTGCGCACTTTCTACGAGAAAAAGAAAAAAGACATTACCCATTCTTTTTTTATGGAGCAAATGTTTTATTTTCCGGTAGAGAATATTTATTTTGACAGTCCCACCCCCATTCAATTAGAGGCATTGGAGGATTGTGTGGTATGGGAAGCCGACTTTAGAGAGGTAGAGCGTGTGGTAAATGAGCATCAGGAGCTGGAACGGCTGATGCGACTGCTGTTAGTATCGGCCATACAGACCCTTAGAGAGCAGCTGTACACGATTAAGTTTCAGACCGCCCAAGAGCGGTATGAGTTGCTGCTGAAGAAATACCCCCAGATACTACTGCGTGCGCCTTTAGGGCATATAGCCTCGCTATTGGGTATCACCCAACAAACACTAAGTGTAATACGAAAGAATTAAACGATTAGTCAATTAGAAAAAATAAGCCAATTAGCAAATGAGAGAATTTGTTAATTGGCTTATTTTTAATAGGTTAAGCACTTTTCTTACTTAGAATAATAATAAATTTCGCTATTTTTCGTTTTTTATTTTGTAATGAAAGGAAAGCGTGGTATATTTGCAACGAAAAGACACGAAATACCTTATTTATTATATAATGGCGACAACTGATAAAGACACTCAAACAAAAAACAAACGATGGTTTCGTTTTCTGATACCTTCCTTGGTAGGTATCTTGATAGGTCTTGCGGGGTATATATTCTACCTATCTAAAGCACATTCCTATCTATCTGACGATCCAAAGGCGTGTGTGAACTGTCATATTATGGAGCCTGAGTATGCTACGTGGTTGCACTCATCGCACGGACGTAATACCGTGTGCAACGACTGCCACGTACCGCACGACAATGTCTTCCGTAAGTATTATTTCAAAGCTAATGACGGTTTGCGCCACGCTACGATGTTTACCTTCCGAATGGAGCCACAGGTTATCAAGATGCACTCACCAGGACAAAAAGTAGTGCAAGAGAACTGTATTCGCTGCCACAGCACCCTTGTAAGTGAGGTGCAGATAGGCAAGGTAACTGCCCCAATGGCACACGCTGGCAATGGCAAGCTCTGCTGGGAATGCCACCGCGAAGTGCCTCATAGCCGCGTACGCGGGCTGAACGCTGCTCCTAACTCGCCCGTGCCTATTATTGATGATATGGGCGCTAACGTTCCTGATTGGCTACAAGAAATGGCCGCTAAAAGTAAAAAAAGTAATAATTAAAAAAAACGAAATATAATTTATACAGCGATGAAAAAGAAACATTGGTTAATTGCAGGTATATTGGCAATAGTGACCTTCTTATTAGGACTATTGGCTAATTCAATAATGAATAGATCACAAGAGGCTGAGTTTATCGCAAAAGGCGGTAATAACCTCCCAGATCAGGAGTGTAAGAACGAGCTATTCGCACCGTTCTACCCACGTCAGTACGACTCTTGGAGAGCGACTGCTGACACTACATTCCGCTCTAGGTATATGAGCAGTCAAGATGATGATTTGCTCGCTTTGCGCCCCGAAATGGTCGTGCTTTGGGCTGGTTATGCTTTCTCTAAGGAATACAACGCTCCACGCGGACATATGCACGCTATTGAAGACGTTACTAAAATTCTTCGTACTGGTGCGCCTACCGATTCTACCCACTCTCCTCAGCCTGGTACTTGCTGGACTTGTAAAAGCCCTGATGTACCTCGCTTAATGAAAAAAGTAGGATTAGACAATTACTATAGTGCTCCTTGGGATAAATGGGGTAACGAGATAGTAAACCCTATCGGTTGTGCTACTTGCCACAATACTAAAACAATGAAGCTTGAAATTCACCAACCAGCTCTTGTTGAGGCTTTTGAACGTCAAGGGAAAGATATTAACAACGCTACTCACCAAGAAATGCGTTCGTTAGTATGTGCACAATGCCACGTAGAGTACTACTTCAAAGGTGATAAAAAACACCTTACTTTCCCTTGGGATAAAGGTATGACTATTGAAAAGATGGAAGAGTACTACGATGCAGAAGGTTGGACTGACTATGTACACTCACTTAGCCGTACTCCTATCCTTAAAGCACAACACCCCGACTATGAACTTTCTCAACTCGGTATTCACGGACAACGCGGCGTTTCTTGTGCCGATTGCCATATGCCATACAAAACTGATGGTGCTGTGAAATTCTCTGACCACCATATCAGCAGCCCACTACGCAATGTATCAGCGAGTTGCCAAACTTGTCACCGCCAAAGTGAAGAAGAATTGGTGAAAAACGTATACGATCGCCAAGATGCTGTATATGGTATGCGTATGAAACTCGAAAAACAATTAGCAAAAGTACACTTCAAAGCTAAATTCTTGTGGGATAACGGTGCTAACGAAGAACAAATGAAACCTACTTTGGCACTTATCCGCAAATCACAATGGCGTTGGGATATGGTACACTCTTCACACGGTGCCGCTTTCCACGCTCCTATCGAATCTGAACGCCTCCTTAGCGATGGTCTTATCTATGCTTATCAAGCTGAAAATAATTTAGATGTGCTTAAAGAAAAACTAAACATCAAAACAGCTTTCGTAATGCCTGATATTAGCACTAAAGCTAAAGCCCAAAAAGAAATAGGCTTGGATATACCAAAAGAAGAAGCTGCTAAGAAAAAATTCTTAGAAACTATAGTGCCTAAATGGATAGAAGAAGCTAAAAAAGCAGGACGCTTAGTATCACAAAAATAGTGCACGCCGTATTAGGCAATAACAGTCAATAATATAGACTTTGCCAAAGGTCGTGGGACGAAAAGCCTGCGAGACTTTGGCAAAGTTTGTCTTTATTATATTATTATTTTTTAGTTTTTATGAAGCAATACCCATTCGCTACCTTAGTAGCGTGTATATCCCTTATAATAGGGCTTATTTTACAACTTACCGTCGGGAGCCTCAGCAAAAGCTGGTTTAGCTTTCCTGATAATATCGTCGCAGGGTTCACTTTTGTAGTGATTACCACGCTGGTATTCTTTATTTTTAGAAAGTCGGCTTTCGTAAGTAGATTTTCATCAGCTCCGTTTGCTATTGTAATTGTAGCCGTTTTAGGCTTACTGACTATCGGGCTTGGGAGTATCAATGTAAAACCTGAAGAAATGCAAGGTGTTTTAGGCAAATTAGGCTTAAATGACCTAACTAAGACGTGGTATTTTGGTCTTATATTTGTATTAGCCCTTATGAACCTTTGGTTTGCGATACTCAAACGCTCTTTGGTATACGAGAGCAAGAATATTCCGTTTTTGCTCAATCACTTTGGACTATGGTTGGTGATGTTTGCAGGTGTACTCGGACAAGGAGATATCGTACGACTAAAAATGAATCTCTACAAAGACAAAGCTGAGTGGCGCGCCTTTACTGAAGAGAACAAAATGGTGCAACTGCCTTTGGCTTTAGAGCTTAAAGAGTTTAGCATAGATATTTATCCTAATAAACTGTTTGTGATAGATACTACTGGTTCGGCACTGCCTGTAGAGAAACCTCAAGGCTTTATGCTTGAAAAGGAAGGGGAGAGTATGACTCTTCTACATTGGAAAGTTACTCTTCATAAATACCTTGAAAAGGCAATACCCGACACAGATAGCACTTATATAAACCACACTATGTGGGGAGCTACTAACGCTGCCCAAGTGACGATAGAAGACTTGCGCACTCATAAGAAGAAAACGGACTGGATATCAGCTGGTAACTTTCAGTTTTCGCCTCGTGCTATCGACTTAGATAAAGATCATACATTAGTGATGGCACCCCCTGAAGCACGTAAGTTTCAGTCGCAAGTGTTAGTATTTCAGAAAGATAAGAAAGATGAGATACGCGAAGAACGCATAGAGGTAAACCATCCTATTAGCGTAGGAGGCTGGCGTATTTATCAAGTGAGCTACGATGAGCGTGCCGGTCGTTGGTCTGAACTTAGTGTAGTAGAGCTTATCTCAGACCCTTGGCTACCAGTGGTTTATACAGGTATATTTTTGCTTATTGCTGGTGGTATAGCTTTCTTGTTCCAAGTGAAAGGGAAGAAAGAGGTAATTGTAAATTCATAATTCTAAATTCATAATTAAAAGAAATGTGGCATCATTTTGACATAGTAACCTATCTCTCGGTAGCACTTTGGCTATTAGGAGGTAGCCTTATTTACAGTAAAAACAAAGCCCTAAGGGTAGCGAGTATAGCTGCTCACTTAGGAGCGACCCTTATAGTAGGGGGCTTTATTATAGCACTTTGGAAGAACTTAGAGCGTCCGCCATTGCGCACTTTAGCAGAAACACGTATATGGTACTCACTCTTTATGGGGCTTATAGGCTATGCTATCTACTTGCTCTATCGACAAAAATGGATGCTTAGCTACTCAGCTGTAATGGGTATTGTATTTATAGTGCTCACTTATACGCACCCTGATACGATGAACAAAGCGCTAATGCCAGCACTGCAAAGTGTATGGTTTATACCGCACGTAATCGTATATATCTTTGCC
>NZ_KN390069.1:0-5054 GCF_000213295.2 Capnocytophaga sp. oral taxon 329 str. F0087 | reverse complement strand
TGTACCTCACTTTAGAGCCTTGTGCTATGTGTGCGGGAGCCTTATATTGGAGTCAGTTGTCGCGGTTAGTTTATGCGGCGGCAGATACGCACAGAGGGTATACCGTGATGGGTGGTACTCTTCACCCCAAAACCGAAATTACAACAGGTGTGCTGGCAGCGCCTGCTACAGAACTTTTAAAACAGTTTTTTCAGCAGAAAAGAAAACGATGATGAGACTATTTTTCATACTATCATTTTGGTTGGGAATTACTTCACTTTTTTCCCAAACAGTTGATACATTGGAAGTAAAAACAAAAGATACTCTTATCGCCCCTATTAATCCGCAACGTTCTGCTAAAAATAAAGCCTTCTATGAGAAAATACGGACGTACTTACGCAAACATAGACTCACAAAAAGGTTAGATGACCTTATACAAACACCTACTCCTACAGCTGCGGTAGCTACTCCTACTCATTTAATTACTCTTCCTGAAAAAAAGATAATACCTAAGCCCTCTTATCAGGGAAAAATAATTCGGAAAATACATATTCGTACATTAGACCCTTTTGGTTTTGATGAAAAAGATAGTACTAAAGTACCTCGTACCCGTTTAGAGCGTTATGGCAATATGTTGCATATAAAGACACGTGAGGGTACCGTAAAGGGGATACTGCTGTTTAAATCGCACACCCCATTAGATACTCTGTTGCTGAGCGAGAGTGAGCGGTTATTGCGCAATCAGCGGTATATACGAAGGGTGCAGATAGCACCAGAGCTTATTTCGCAGTCGTCGGATTCGGTAGATGTGTACGTAACTGTACTTGATAGTTGGACAATGTACTTTGATGGAGATTTAGCGGGGAACAAAGGCTGGACGCGACTTACAGAGCAGAACCTTTTTGGATTAGGACACGAAGCCACATTTACCTATCAACAATTCTTCTCTGGGATTTCTAATAACGGAAAAGGTATGAGTTATACATTGCGGAATATTAGGAATACTCATATAAATGTACGCGGGTCATATTATGCAGATTATGATAATTATTTCAGCAAATATTTGTATGTAGAGCGCCCACTGTATTCGCCATTAGCACGATGGTCGGGGGGATTGTCTTATTACGAGTACAGAGATGAGGAAGATTTGCGTACGCGAACTACTTATACCCCTTTACTTCACTCGAAAAGTTTTACCGCTTTCGGTAGTTGGGTTAAACCTATAAAGATGGAGGGCAGTAAGAATATCAATAACTTTATAATAGCTGTAAATTACAGAAATATAAGTTATTACAGAAATTCACTTCAGATTCCTTATAAAGAAACTTATCATTCTAATGAAAATCAATGGCTTACGCAGTTTAGCTTAAACAGCAGTAACTTTGTGAAAGACCGATACCTATTTCGCAATGGAGATACAGAAGATGTAGGGGTAGGACATTCTATATTTCTAACCTCTGGAATGATTTGGAAAAATACCACACTTTTGCCCTATTTTTCTGTTGGAGCACAACGCGCTTATTACGCTAAAAGTGGGTATTATGCAATGCATTTGGAAGCAGGTACTTTTATAACTCAAGGAGCTTTGAAAGAAATAGTAATAAAAGGAAGTGCTACCCACTTCACTAATCTATTTGATATAGGTAGTTGGCACTTTAGAGAGTTTTTAAGAGCAAACTTTGTATTAGGAGTTAATGACTTTGTATATCAACATAAAATCATCAACCTTAATGGTAGCAATGGGATTTCAGGCTTTAGCAGCGAGAAAGTTTACGGTACTAGAAAGCTCTTACTGACTACACAAACACAGATTTATGCCCCTTTTCAGTTTATTGGTTTTCGTATTAGTCCGTTTTTATCAGCAGATTTAGGTTTTATAGGCCGAAACAATACCCCTTTTTTTAAAACGGAATGTTATGCTAAATGTGCTTTAGGATTTTACATTACTAATGATTATTTGCCTTTTGGAGCTATACAATTTTCATTTGCTTATTACCCAGTGGTGCCTGGTACGGGGAACCATATTATAAAGATAACAGGAGATACTAATGACGACTTTAGATTGCACAGTTTTTCGCAACGAATGCCAGCGGTTACAAGTTTTAGATAAAACTGACAAAATGGCTTGATAGATTATATTGGCAATATTTTTGCTTTTTAAAGTAAATAATAGTATTTTTGCACGCTTTATAAGCACACAATAGTTATAACTAAAAAAATAGAAGAGCTTTGAATAAAGAATTATCATCAAATACCTTGATAACCAATATTATAGCAGGTATTGAAAAAGTAAAAGGAACAGACATCACTATTATGGACTTGCGTGAAGTAGAAAACACGGTGTGTGACTATTTCATTTTATGCAATGGTTCGTCAAACACCCAAGTGGCAGCTATTTCGGGCGCTATACAGAGAGTAGTAAGTCAAGCAGACGAGCATCAGCATCCTTGGCACGTAGAAGGAGAAGCTAATGCTGAATGGGTACTGATAGATTATGTAGATGTAGTTGTACACATCTTTCAGACGCGTTTGCGTGCCCACTACGACTTAGAAGGGCTATGGGGTGATGCTAAAATTATAAACTTAGAAACTAACTATTAATATGGCAGATAACAATAATAACAGAAGTCGATTTTCAGCCTATTGGCTTTACGCTGTTTTACTCCTTATACTTTTAGGATTTAATTATTATTCGGGAGCCACATTTTGGACGCAACCGAAAGAGATACCTCAATCAAAATTTGAAGAGTATTTGACTAATGGCGATGTATCTAAAATAATCATTCTCAATAAGAAAGAAGCTAATGTATACCTTACCCCTAATGCCCTGAAAAAAGAAGAGCACAAAGAGGTGAGACCTACAGGCAATGCTATTATGCAAAGTGGTAATCCTGCAGATGTGCCCCAATATCGATTTGAATTGGGAGACTTGAGCAACTTCGAGAACCGATTTGACCAAATAGTAAAAGATAATAACTTAGAAACCACTCGTGAAAACAAGAGTCAGCAGAATTTATTGTCAGACCTGCTGCTTACCGTTTTACCTTTTGCCTTGGTTATAGGCGTTTGGATTTATATAATGCGCCGTATGTCTGGAGGTGGCCCTGGAGGTATTTTTAGCATAGGGAAATCGAAAGCAAGAGTTTTTGATGAGAAAAAAGAAAACCGCGTAACATTTCAAGATGTAGCAGGACTTGAAGGAGCTAAAGAAGAGGTACAAGAAATAGTAGATTTTCTTAAAAATCCAGATAAATATACTTCTCTTGGGGGAAAAATTCCAAGAGGAGCCTTATTAGTAGGTCCTCCTGGAACGGGTAAAACCTTATTAGCGAAAGCTGTAGCAGGAGAGGCACAAGTGCCATTCTTCTCGTTATCAGGTTCTGATTTCGTAGAGATGTTTGTAGGGGTAGGAGCCTCGAGAGTGCGAGACCTTTTTAAGCAAGCTAAAGAAAAAGCACCAGCTATCATCTTCATAGATGAGATTGATGCGATAGGGCGTGCTCGTGGTAAAAATGTAATGACAGGAGCTAATGATGAGCGCGAAAATACCCTTAACCAACTACTAACAGAAATGGATGGTTTTGGTTCGCACACTAATGTAATAGTATTGGCTGCTACTAACCGTGCAGATATATTGGACAAAGCACTGATGCGTGCAGGACGTTTTGACCGACAAATATATGTAGAGCTACCTAACCTAAATGAGCGCAAGCAGATATTTCAGGTGCATTTGAAGCCTATTAAGACATCAGAAACATTGGATATAGACTTCCTTGCGAAGCAAACACCAGGATTTTCGGGAGCTGATATTGCCAATGTATGTAATGAAGCTGCCCTTATAGCTGCCCGTAAAGGAAAAACAGCTGTAAGTAAGCAAGAATTCTTAGATGCGGTAGACAGAATAGTAGGAGGTCTTGAGAAAAAGAGCAAGATATTGACCCCTGAAGAGCGCAAGGCTATTGCTTTTCACGAAGCTGGACACGCTACGGTTAGCTGGCTGTTAGAATATGCCGCTCCGTTAGTGAAAGTGACTATTGTGCCACGAGGGCAATCATTAGGAGCCGCTTGGTATTTGCCAGAGGAAAGACAAATAGTTCGCACAGAACAAATACTTGATGAGATGTGCGCTGCTTTAGGAGGTAGAGCTGCTGAGAAAGTGATTTTTGATAAAATATCAACAGGAGCCCTTAGCGACCTTGAGAAAGTGACTAAACAAGCTCGCGCTATGGTGACTATCTATGGACTTAATGACAAAATAGGTAACCTTACTTATTATGATTCAGCACAGTCCGATTACGGATTTACAAAACCTTATAGCGAGCGTACTGCCCATTTGATAGATGAGGAAATCTCTAAAATTATAGAGGAACAATACCAACGCGCTATAAAGATACTTTCGGAAAATAAAGAAAAGCTTACTATTTTGGCAAATCTACTTTTAGAACGAGAAGTGATATTCCGTGATGATTTGGAAAATATTTTTGGTAAGCGAAAATACAAAGATGCTGAAGAAGCTATAGAAGCCGAGATACCAGCAGAGAACAAAAATGTGGCTGAGGTAACCCAATGAAAATAACCGCTCAAATAAAAGAACCCATCAGAGAGGAGATGGAGCTTTTTGAACAGAAGTTCCGTGGAGCTATGTCGTCTAAAGTAGCTTTGCTAAACCGTATTACCTATTATATAGTAAATAGGAAAGGCAAGCAAATGCGCCCAATGTTTATTTTTTTGGTAGCAAAAATGCTTTCGGGAGGCAAGGTAACAGAGCGTACTTATCGCGGAGCTTCGGTGATAGAGCTTATTCACACAGCTACATTAGTACACGATGATGTAGTAGATGATAGCAATAAAAGGCGAGGTTTCTTTTCTATCAACGCACTATGGAAAAATAAAATAGCCGTTTTAGTAGGAGATTATCTTCTGTCGAAAGGTTTGCTTCTGTCTATTGATAATGGTGATTTTGACCTGCTACGTATTATTTCGGTAGCTGTACGAGAGATGAGTGAAGGCGAACTGCTACAGATGGAGAAAGCTCGCCGCTTGGATATAGTAGAAGAAGTGTATTATGAAGTAAT
>NZ_KN390068.1:0-5632 GCF_000213295.2 Capnocytophaga sp. oral taxon 329 str. F0087 | reverse complement strand
AAACAGTTATATTCCGTCTTTCGGCTTTGATTGTTTCTGTTTCAAAGCTAACATTATACCCTTGCTGTTGGGCTACTTCTTCAAAAAGCGTTTTAAGGTATTGTGTGCTTACCTTATAGTTTATGGCTTTGAAGAGAGCATTGCGCATCTCTAAAAAGTTGTTTTTTTTGTTTTCAAACTGACTAAGATGTGCTTCGAGCCATTCTGTTATGGCGATGCGTTTTTGGTTTTCTGTTTTTCTTTCTGTGTACATAACGTTCTTTTTTTTGGGTTTCTGTTTTAAATCTCGGAAATAGTTCGTATATTTGTCGCTTAAATAAGGTGCGTATTTTGAACTCTCTTTTGGCAGCCTTTTTAGGAATACTACTTTGGGTTACTATTTCGGGGGCAAATATATAAATAATATTTCAATATGCAATAAAAAATATATCATTTTGTAATAATTTATTTCGGATAGAATATATGTTATTGATTATTAATTGTTTAATTTTACGCCTTATGATAACACAAGAACAAATATTAAAGAATATTCTAAAAATCCGTACAGATAAAGGGTTTACACAACAAAATGTAGCGGAACATTTAGGCATAGAACAGGGTAGTTATAGCCTTATTGAGAAAGGTAGGAGAGAATTATCTATAGAACGTTTATTGCAAATTGCTATTTTTCTGGGGGTAGATGTAAAAGATATTATTACTTATCCTAATAGAGAATATAACAATAGCGATGATGAGGTAAAAGCGGTATTGCAGATTGAACTTAAAAAGGACAAAAAGGAGCAAGTAATGAAGCTTATTTTTGGGGATAATAACTTGGAAATATTGAATAAGTAGTTATGTTTTATAATTTATTTTTAGGAATTATTTCAGGTATTGTCACAGCATTTTTATTATGGTTTTTCAAATCATTATGGGGTGAAAAATTAATTCCTTTTTTAAAGAAGATTAGTTATAGTGGATATATAGTAGCAGGAACTTGGTATGAAGATGATGGTATAGATAAATCTACTATTTATTTAAAACAAGTTGGACAAGAAATAAAAGGAACAATAATTATAACCAAACCTCTTCTTGGGGAAACAAAGAATTTTTTTTGCAAAGGAATTATAAGGGGCAGTGTTATATCTATTATGACATTCAATAGTGATAGAACACAAATAGGAGCACAAAGCTATATTTTATTTGTGAAAACAGATGGAAAAGTATTAAACGGGAGTAAAATATATTATAATATTTTTCCTTCAGATTATGAAGATGAAATTCAGCATATAAAAATAGCTTGGTGGAGAGAAAATAAGAAAACCAACGATTGACACAAGAAAGCTCAGGGCTGAAAGATAAAATAATACAGCTGATGGAGGAGAAAATAAAGAAATAAAACAATGAAAGAAGAATTTGCAGCTAATAATAAAATTAGAAACCATCGGCAGCTAACCGATAGGGAACTTATGGAGCAAATATATGAATTGCTCGCAGGGGTAAACGCAAAATTGGATAAACTCGGAATGCTGAAATACAAAGAACTTGGCGTTGATGTGTCGATATTTACTCTGCCATTTAGTGATGATACATTAGATGATAAGCAAAGTAAAACTGAGAGCTTAGAACAAACCTTAGATGATACCCAAAAGTATTTTGATGAGATTTTCAAGCCTATTGAAGACTAATTTGCAGCTTGCACATAAATAATTTATGTGCAGAAATGAATTTATGTGCAGTTTGTGTGCAAAAATCACCCTGTAAATCAGTAACTTACCCTACTGCACATAAATCATATAAATATTATTACTATTAATATACGTAAAAAAATAAAATAATTATTATTATATATAGTACCCTTGTGGTCTGGGACTATTTTGGGACTTATATGTAATATTTATATACCTTTCATAAAAAAGAAAGGCTTGATAATTAGATAGTTACGGCTTTTAGTATTCTGGAAGACCCTCCCGTCTTCGCTACAAGAAAGGCGTAATTAGTTTGATAATGAACTAATTACGCTTATTTTATTAAAATAGCCGGGTCTGATTTGGGGCAAAATTAGAAACTCCTTACAGCATTCACATTTAATCTTTTTTATTATGTTGATACCTAATACATTCAACGTTGAGGCAGAAGCCGATGTCTTGCTCGATATTCATTCTGAACAGGCTCTTATCGAGGCGCTGCATATGTATCCTAATCCGTTTGTTTTGGGCGGAGGCAGTAATATGCTTATTACTCAAAAAATCTCTCAGCCTGTGCTGCATATCCTACTCAAAGGGATAGAAGTGCAAGAGGAAACAGATGATTATGTGTTGATTAAGGCGGCTGCGGGCGAAAATTGGCATCAGTTTGTCCAATATACCTTAAGCAAAGGTTATGGCGGACTTGAAAACCTCTCTCTTATCTATGGCAATGTCGGTACTACTCCCGTGCAGAACATAGGGGCGTATGGGGTCGAGATTAAAGATGTAATGACCAGCTGCGAGGCGATAGATGTGCGCACCCTACAAAAACGCGTCTTTAGCAATGCTGATTGTTGTTTTGGCTATCGCGAGTCTATTTTCAAAGGTGAGGAGAAAGGTCATTATATCATCACGGCGGTTACTTTCAAACTTACTAAGCGCAACCATTTGCTACACACACAATACGGAGCTATAGAGGAAGTGCTACGCGAGCGACACATAACCACTCCTACCCCTCAGCAACTTTCAGAAGTAGTGATAGCTATCAGGCAGCGTAAATTGCCTAATCCGGCAGAGTTAGGCAACTGTGGAAGTTTCTTCAAAAATCCCATATTGCCAAAGGAGAAGTATATAGAACTACAGCAGCTGTATCCGCAAATACCCTCATATAAAGTAGACGACTTTAATGTAAAAGTGCCTGCCGGTTGGCTTATTGATACTTGTGGACTGAAAGGTCATCGAGTAGGCGATGCGGGCGTACATACCCAGCAAGCATTAGTATTAGTCAATTACGGAAAGGCTACAGGTAAAGAAATATTAGCCGTAGCGCATTATGTGAAAGACCAAGTATTTGAAAAATTTGGTGTTGCGTTAGAATTTGAGGTAAATATCTTCTGAAGATAATAAAAAAATTACTATCTTTGCCCTTTATTAACAGCTAAACGGAATATCGCCCTATGCAAATATCAATAGTAATACCACTTCTCAATGAAGAAGAGTCATTGGCAGAGCTTTATCAATGGCTTACTAAGGTGCTGACGCTCAATAGATTTTCGTATGAAATTATCTTTGTTGATGATGGTAGTACCGATGGTTCTTGGCGAGTGATTATGCAGTTGGCTGAAAAAGATGCACAGGTACGAGGTATTCGCTTTTTGCGCAATTATGGCAAATCACAAGCCCTACACGCAGGTTTTAAGGCTGCAGAAGGCGAGGTGGTCATTACAATGGACGCTGACCTACAAGATAGCCCTGATGAAATTCCTGCCTTGTACGAGATGATAACTAAGGATAATTATGACTTGGTGTCAGGTTGGAAGAAGAAGCGCTACGATTCGGTGCTTGCAAAGAATCTTCCTTCAAAGTTATTTAATTGGGCAGCGCGAAAAACTTCTGGACTTACCCTACACGACTTCAATTGCGGACTGAAAGCCTACAAGAAAGAGGTGATAAAAAATGTAGAGGTATCGGGCGAAATGCACCGCTATATACCGGTATTGGCAAAGAATGCGGGCTTCAATCGTATTACAGAGAAAGTGGTGCAGCATCAAGCGCGCAAATACGGAGTTACAAAGTTTGGTATGAGCCGATTTATCAATGGTTTTTTAGATCTTATTACCATTAGCTTTTTGTCGCATTTTGGCAAGCGACCTATGCACTTTTTTGGGGCATTAGGGGTGCTGATGTTTTTTATAGGGTTTCTATTTTCAGCTTATTTGGGTATTGATAAACTGTTTATCAACCCTAACGGAAGGCTCATAGCCGACCGCCCTCAGTTTTATTTGGCGCTAACCACAATGCTTATCGGCACTCAGTTTTTTATTGCAGGTTTTTTGGGTGAGATTATTCTGAAGACCAAGAATAATGAAGAGCGCTATAAGATTAGCGAATTAGTAAATGGAAAAAATAGCAAATAATATAATAGCAATGAAACATCAATTAAAAATATTTAATTCCTTAACAGGAGAAAAAGAGGTCTTTGTACCTTTGCACGAAAATAATGTGGGTATGTACGTGTGCGGCCCTACCGTGTATAGTAATGTACACTTGGGTAATGTGCGTACCTTTATGTCGTTTGACTTTATTTATCGTGCCCTTAAGTTTTTAGGTTACAAGGTACGTTATGTGCGCAACATTACCGATGCAGGTCACCTAACTGATGATGGCGATGTAAATAACGACCGCTTCGTGAAGCAATCGCGCTTAGAGAAGCTCGAACCTATGGAGATAGTACAGAAGTATACGGTTGATTTTCATAAAGTATTAGAAATTTTCAACCTCTTGCCACCTACTATCGAGCCTACCGCTACAGGGCATATTTTAGAGCAGATACAGCTTACCGAAAAGCTGCTGAAAGACGGTTTTGCCTACGAAAGCAATGGGTCTGTCTACTTTGATGTGTTAGAATACAATAAGCGTGGCTTAAATTATGGCGAGCTTTCACGCAGAAATATAGAAGAACTTTTTGCTAATACCCGCGATTTAGACGGTCAAGGAGAGAAGCGCAATCCACAAGATTTTGCACTGTGGAAAAAAGCGTCTCCCGCTCATATAATGCGTTGGGCTTCTCCTTGGGGCGATGGCTTCCCTGGTTGGCACCTCGAATGTACCGTGATGAGCACCAAATATCTCGGTAATCAGTTCGATATACACGGAGGCGGAATGGACTTGAAGTTCCCACACCACGAATGCGAGATAGCACAAGGTAAGGCAGGGCACGGTGAAAGTCCCGTACGTTATTGGATGCACGCTAATATGCTGACAATGAATGGGCAACGTATGAGTAAATCGACAGGTAACTATATACTTCCGATGCAGCTCATTACGGGCAATAACACTTTCTTCGAGAAACCTTTTGCCCCAGCAGTGATACGTTTTTGCTTTATGCAGGCACATTATCGCAGTGTGCTTGATATCTCTAACGAGGCGATGCTTGCTGCCGAAAAAGGCTTTACCAGACTTATGGAAGCGATGAAAATACTAAATGAGCTGACTACTGAAGTTACACATCCTACCGCCCTACCTATAGCAGAGTGGAAACAAAAATGCTATGAGGCTCTTTTAGATGACTTCAATTCGCCTATTCTTATTGCACATCTCTTCGAAGCTGTCAAATGGGTATTCCAATTGAAAAACGGAGAAGAAAAAATATCTGTAGAGGAGCTTAATGAGTTGAAAACGCTGATGAATGCTTTTGTTTTTGATGTTTTAGGTTTGCAGGCAGAACAATTGGCAGCAGATAATAACGACAAATTAGATGGGGTACTACAGTTGCTTATCGATATGCGAATGGAAGCCCGTGCTAATAAAGATTGGGCACTATCTGATAAAATACGCGATGCGCTTTTGCCTCTCGGCATACAGCTAAAAGACGGTAAAGATGGTACAAGTTATATTATCAATTAAAATGATTTTTTTGTAGTAATAAGATTGCTAATTGCTGATTATTTACTACTTTTGCAATA
>NZ_KN390067.1:4346-6761 GCF_000213295.2 Capnocytophaga sp. oral taxon 329 str. F0087 | reverse complement strand
ATCTACTATTTGCTGTACTAGAGCTTTGCGCTTATTGAAAATATCACGATCGTGGTCGCGGATAATAAGTTGTACCACTGTATTTTCTACATCTCCAGAAATATCAGTAATGTGATAAAAACCTTCACGACCTTCAGTACGAGCAGGTATCTCGTCAGCAGGAAGCGCATTAATAAACTGATTAGCAACAAGCATTGAGTTAATCATCTTGTTTTTAGCAGTCCCTGGATGAACGTTTTTCCCTTTGAAGTGAATCTTAGCTCCTGCAGCATTAAAACTCTCGTATTCAAGTTCGCCTATTTGTCCACCGTCCATCGTATATGCCCAGTCAGCCGCAAATTTCTTAACATCAAATTTATGCGCTCCTCGTCCTATTTCCTCATCCGGAGTAAAACCTACGCGTATCTTGCCGTGCTTGATTTCTGGGTGGTGAACAAGGTATTCCATAGCGGTCACAATTTCGGCAATCCCCGCCTTATCATCAGCTCCTAAAAGGGTAGTACCATCGGTTGTGATAATAGTATTGCCTTTGTAGAGCAATAAATCTTCAAAATAAGAAGGTGATAACACTATATTTTGTTCCTTGTTAAGAACAATATCGCCCCCATCATAATTTTCTACAAACTGTGGATTTACATTCTCTCCTGAAAAATCAGGTGAAGTATCGAAGTGAGAGATAAAACCAATAGTAGGAACCTCATAGTCTACATTTGATGGTAAGGTAGCCATTACATAGGCATTCTCATCTACAGTCACGTCTTGCAAACCGATGGCTTTTAGTTCTTCTACCAATAGGTTTGCCATATTCCATTGCTTTTTAGTACTAGGAGTTGTTGAACTCTCAGGGTCTGACTGAGAATCTATTTTTATGTACTTAATAAAACGATCTACTAAATTTTTCATTATATTATAGTTTTTAATTCTTTATTCATTTGCCAATTGGTTAATCTTCCAATATTTTCTTTCTTCTCAATTCAAAATTCCTTCCAAGATATACCTTCCTCACCATCTCATCAGCTGCCAATTCCTCTGGCACTCCAGATTTAAGAATCCCTCCTTCAAACATCAGGTAAGTGCGGTCAGTAATAGCAAGAGTTTCCTGGACGTTGTGGTCTGTGATGAGAATACCTATATTCTTATCTTTGAGTTGTGCCACTATACGCTGAATATCCTCCACTGCTATAGGGTCTACTCCCGCAAAAGGCTCATCAAGCAGGATAAACTTCGGACTAGTAGCTAAGGCACGAGCTATCTCTGTACGGCGCCGTTCACCCCCTGAGAGCAAATCTCCTCGGTTTTTTCGGATATGCCCCAAGCTAAATTCATCTATCAGCTCATCTGTTTTGCGTTGTTGCTCAGCTTTTGAGAGCTTTGTGAGTTGCAATACGCTTTTGATATTGTCTTCTATACTCAATTTTCTGAATACCGAAGCCTCTTGCGCCAAATAGCCTATTCCACTTTGGGCGCGCTTGTACATCGGGTAATGAGTAATCTCTGTATTATCTAAAAAGATAGTACCTCCATTAGGTTTGATAAGTCCTACTATCATATAGAATGACGTAGTTTTACCAGCCCCATTAGGTCCTAGTAGCCCAACGATTTCACCTTGATTTACTTCTAGCGAAACCCCTTTCACTACTTTCCTACCTTTATAGATTTTGATAATATTATTTACTATTAATTTCATATATTAAAACGAAAAGCGATAAGGTATTTCGTTGAGTTCTGTCTCTAAATCTACCCAATCATACACCTCAGTCACAAGACTGTACACCATCTCTTCAGTAAGTACTTTACCTGCGTAAATATCTGAAATTGTTTGTTCAGACATCGTTTCTTGTAGATAAGCCTCTTCTCCTAAGTAAGCTTGCGCCCACTCTTTATATACAGCAGGGTTAGTAGTGATTTTGTCAAACTTATCAATATGCTCCTCTACAGCAAAATTCTCTATACAATACCAAGTTTCACCATCTAACGAATAAATAACAAACGGAATATCACTCTCTGTAAAATTCTTGCGATAATAAGGCAAAAAGACTTTAGGAAGTTTCCTTTCTAAATCGTGATTATCACCTCCTTTACTATCTTCAGCACTCGATGAAGGTACTATTATGCACGCCTTATCGACAAAGTAGAAAGAAAGTGAAGATCCATCTTCATCTTCAAAGCCATGCCCCCATTGGGCTTCATAGCCATCATATTCTTCTTCATTTGCTTTGTAGTACGTATGATATACCTCATACTCGTGACCACAAATAATCCAGTCTAACACAGCTTGTCCTTTGCAAAGCTGTTTCAACGTTTTCACGTTGGGTAATTGCTGTAAGTAGGTATTACAATCCATTAAAATATTAAGTTACCTTGTTTTGTTCTTTTTTTAAAACGTATGCCGAAATAAATATACTCACTTCGTAT
>NZ_KN390067.1:0-3703 GCF_000213295.2 Capnocytophaga sp. oral taxon 329 str. F0087 | reverse complement strand
ATAACAACATTATTGGAATCGATACAATAATTTGACTTGTAACATCCGGAGGGGTAATGACAGCAGCTATTATCAGTACTACTATTACGGCGTGTTTGCGATATTTGCGCATAAAATCTGGATTTACTACCCCCAATTTTGTCAGAAAATAGATAACTATCGGAAGCTCAAATATTATGCCACACGAAATAACTGACGAACGCACTACTGAGATATACGAATCAATGTCTATTTGGTTTTTCACCTCTGGACTAACTGAGTACGAACCTAAAAAATTAACTGACAATGGAGTTATAAGGTAATAACCAAATAATACTCCTATGAAAAAAAGTATAGAAGCTATTAGTATAAAGCCTCGTGCTAACTTCCGTTCATTATCATATAGCCCCGGACTGATAAATCTCCATACTTCATAGAGAACATAAGGGAATGCTACTATTACTCCTGTCCAAATTGATGTCCAAATATGAGCCGAAAACTGACCCGCCATTGTTCTACTCTGAATAGTAAAAGGTAGGTGCTCTGCACAAAAATCACTCTCAAAATTAAACCAATGACCAACTTTGCAAAACATTTGATAAGTAAAAAAATCTCCGTTTTTTGGAGCAAAAAGAAGAGCAAAAATGTAGTCTTTAAACACAAAAGCAATCACGGCTACTACTAATACCGCTACAGCTGAGCGTATTATATGCCATCGAAGCTCCTCCAAATGGTCTAAAAAAGTCATTTCTCCTTCCGATACTTTCATCAGTTTTACGTATTAATATGGTTTTCTATTCGCTAATTAGCTAATCAACTTTTTCCGTTGCAAAGATAGTATTTTTTTCGTAACTATTCAAAAAGAGACTACCTGAAAAAGTTAAACTCATTAACTTTTTTTAGATAGTCTCTTTGTTTTTATTATAAAATAATGGGTATCATTACTAGTGGTTAGTCCATGCTTACGATTATGAACTCACTTCGACGGTTTGCTTGGTGTTCCTCATCTGTACAAGGCACTCCGTTAGAGCAACCGTTTACTAATTGAGTTTCTCCATAACCTTTAGCCGTCAAACGTTTGCGTTCTATACCTTGTTTTACTATCCATTCGAGGGTAGCTTTAGCACGGCGGTCAGAAAGTTTAAGGTTATATGAGTCAGCACCACGGCTATCAGTATGCGAACGTATATCAATCTTCATCTTCGGATTTTCACGCATTACTTCTACTATCTTAGCAAGCTCAACAGCTGCATCAGGTCTAATATCTGATTTATCTAAGTCAAAGTAAATTTCTTTGATATTTAATACTTTAGCTAAGTCAACATCTTTATCAATAGCAATTTCGCGTGGTTTAATCATAAATTCGTAGAATACATCTCCTTCTACACTCAAATCTACTTTTACCTCAGTTGTTACATAATCACCTATTTCAGCACGTAAGTAGTAGTAAAGGTCTTTACAGTCTACTTTCTCAAAGGCAAACGAACCATCTGCTTTTGTCTTTTGACGTGCCACCTCTTTCATAGTCTTATCTGAAAGAACTATTACTCCATCAGCTATTACATCATTTTTCTCAGAGTCTTTTAACACCCCTTTAATCATTTTTTCGCAGTCGAATACCAATGGTTTTTCTTCATAAAAACTATAGATATCATCTCTACCTTTTCCTCCTGGGCGATTAGAACTAAGGAATCCAACCTTAGTATCACTATCCATTACAAAGCAGAAATCATCATCAGCACTATTACCCGGTCTACCTATATTGATTGGTTTTGAAACAGTACCATTTTCATAGAATTTTACAGCAAAAATATCTAAGCCTCCTAAACCTGGTATACCGTCAGAAGAATAGTACAATACATTATTCTTAGAAATAAAAGGGAAAGACTCTCTACCTGGGGTATTAATTATATCTCCTAAATTTTCAGGAGTACCATATTGATTATCACCCAATATTTCTACTCTATAAATATCTGATTCCCCTAAGCTACCTTTCATATCTGAAGCAAAGTACAAAAACTTCTCATCTGGACTAAGAGCAGGATGTGCTATATTATAATCATCGCTATTAAAAGGAAGTTCTACTACATTTCCCCACTCACCATTACTATCCTTAGTAGCACGAAGTATCTTCAACAAAATAGTATTTTCAAAATCTGTACCTACCTTACGATTTACATAGTTATTACGAGTGAAATACATAGTATTACCATCTTTGGTAAAAACTGCTGTAGATTCATTAAAAGGAGTATTAACAGTAGTAGAAAAGAATTTCTTGTTAGAAAGATTCTGTTTATCACGATCTGCCATATACAAATCGTAATAACTTTCTCCTGTCCATTGCGAAACGCCTCCTTTTGAAGTTTTACCACTATTAGCAGCTGTAAACACTACTTTATCTCCATATAAGGCTGTACCATATTCTGAAAACTCTGTATTAATAGATACAGGATGCAGTTCTAACCTTCCTGAATTACCTTGAATAACCTCTTGATAATCCTTATTTTCCTCAAATAATACAGCACGAGTATCAGCATTACCTGTCAATTCAGCAAACTTATTCATCATTTTATCAGATTCGTCATACCTACCTACTGATTTCAAAGCTTGAGCATAACGGTAGTAATACTCAGGTTTTACATTATACTTCCCTTCCTCAAAAAGTTGTTCATACCATTGCAAAGCATTCTTATACTCTGCTTTATAGTAATAGGAGTTTCCCAAACTCTCGAGCATCTCCTGATTAACATAGCCTTGTTTAGCTATTTTTTCGTAGATTTTAATAGCATCAACATACGCAAAATTCTTGTACATCTCATTAGCTTTCTGCAGTTCGCGCTCGTGCTGCGCAAATAGCAGAGATGTAGTACATAAGAATGCTAATGTAAAATTTAAAAACTTCATATCTAATTAACAATTAATAATGTTAGCAATAAAAATAATTAGAAGAATCGAGGGGATACGATTTTCTTATAGGTTTTAACAAGTTCGTAACGCAAGAATATCTCGTGTGAACCTGAGTTGTATTTTGATAATTCGGTAGTTTCGTAGTCATAACCATAGCCTATAAACCAACGATCATTAGCTTGGAAGCCCGCCATTATACTAACTGCCGCATCCCAACGGTAAGCTGCCCCTATGACAAACTTTTCATTGAACATAAAGTTAAGCGAGCCATCTACTTGCAATGGTGCTCCAAAAGAAGCTTTAGTAAGTACTGCTGGCTTAAACTTCACATTATCTGATAGGTTAAACACATAACCCCCGATAAAATAGAAGTGTTGTGAATTTTTAAGCACTGATACCGATTGGTCTTTATAATGGGTAGTTTCTAACATATTAGGCACTGAGAAACCAAGGTAAAACTTATTAGTATACCAATATACTCCTGCCCCTATATTAGGAGAAAATACACTTTCAGTACCCGCTAAGGTAACATCGGTATTATCTTGTTTGCGCAACTCATCGTAGTCTATCTGAAACAAACTACCAGAGCCTACAAGTCCGAAAGCTAATTTAGAATTTTCAAAATTCAATGTATACGATACATCAACTGCTAATTCTGTTTGTTTTTGAGGCCCGATGCTCTCGCGGAAAATACTTCCTCCTAAGCCTACATTGCGTAGGTTTTCCATCGGTTGGTGATAGCTAATGCTACCATTAGTAGGTGCCCCTTTGATGCCTACCCATTGGGTACGAAACATACCAAAGAAACTTCCTACCT
>NZ_KN390066.1:0-6300 GCF_000213295.2 Capnocytophaga sp. oral taxon 329 str. F0087 | reverse complement strand
ATCTAAACTATAAAGGTATTTAAGCGCAGGGTCTGGGTTTTCTACTCCTACATTTAAGATAGCCTTACCATCGCAAGCGTAGAATACCTCTGTTTTAATAGTAGGCTGTGCCAAAGCTGCTGGTACCGTTACATTCATATCAAACGGACAACCGTGAGTAACAGCATCGCGTACCGAAACTGTATGCGTACCTGCAGGTAACCAGCTGGTGTTAGAAGCCGTCCAAGTTATACCGTCAAAACTGTATTCGTAAGTACCACTACCGCCTTCTACATTGGCTATAGTTACCTCTGCTTTATTAGCATTAGCACTTGTACCACAACCTATTAGTTTGGTAACGCCTGCAAAAGCATTAGTTACTGAAGTATTAATAGTAGTAGTAAAATCTTTAGTACATTCCGCCAAAGCTTGTGTTATAACAATATCGTCTACGGCTATATCTTCACAACCACCAAAAACAGTCATTTCTAATACAAAGAACAAAGAAGTATTAGTTCCTACAGTAGTAGCAGGAATGCTAAGGGTAAGTCGTTTCCAATCATTAGGATTAGTAGAATGTGGCAATACTACTGATTGTTCTGCTAAATAAGCAGTTGGGGTTGCCTTATAAGCTGCTTCGCTAGTGTAAAAACGTACGCGCATTGTGTGAGGAGTTGAACTTGAACACACATGCCCTCCTGAAGAGTTCACCAAGTTCATTATAGCAGCTGAGAAATCAACTTTTTTATTAGGCAATACACTAAATGTGCGCATATAGAAATTAGGCTTACCAGGATCGAGGTCTACGAGCAACATTCTACCTTGTGGAGTATGCGAAGCATCGTTAGGGGTTGTCCAAAGCCCTGGTATAGTAGCCGTAATGTATCTCGCAATAGCGTATTCACCATTAACGGTGTTATTCATATTTGGCCCTGTATTATCTTTAGAAGCTCCTGAACGGCTGTATATTATTGGTGAGTTGTTCATCGGCTCAAAGAAGTAATCAGGGTGTACATAGCTATTAGCGGTAGCATTATTCCCTACTCCAAAATCTTCATTTACAAGGGTAACTACTGAAGCTACCGGTTTGTAATGTACTTTAAAATTATGGGTAGTACCCATAGCCAAGCCTGTAAACACATTGCTGTTTTGTAGTGCTCCCCCATCCATTTGGTATTGATAGGTAAAGAGCGAAGAGGTAGGCGTTACCACCAAATTAAGGGTATTATTAGAAGGACTACAATTGCTAAGGTTAGCTGAGATTGTAGGCATTTGCAAAGTAGTAACACTTACTGTTGTAGACACTTCTTGCCCACAAGTTTCAGGCATCTGCCATACTTTTATATCATCTATAGCAAAGTCGTTACCACTATTACCTGCTTCTAAATCTCTAAATTCTATACGAATAGAAGTTACACTTCCCGTATTCAGTGTACCCTCATATTTTCGCCAGTCTAAAGCATTTATAGCACGTGGTAAACGTCCAGTAGTTTTTGTATCTAATATATGCGAAGGATTGTTTTTATCTACTATTCTAATTTCGATATTAGCATCAATAGATGTAGGATGTGGTGCACAAGATGTATTCAATAAGTTCATCAAATACATTTCATACTTAATAGGTACATTAGGTTTTATACCATCAACATCTTTATAATAAAAGCGTTGTCCTGAAGCAGCCCCTCCTACGTTCATTGCATAAAAACGTCCTGTAGCATCAGTGCCGTTAGAAGTATGGTCTTTAGGTATTGTCCAACACCAAGTTGAGCATATTTGTACTTTATTATGAGGAGCTACAGTATAGTAGCCTTCATGTAAACAGTCACCTGCTGGAACAGTACCATTAGCAGGCTGGAAACTCCAGTTAGAGGGCACTATACTACCCAAAGACTCAGGAGCTCCTTTGCCAAAATCTTCATTTATGAGCATTCTTGGTGAAGGAATAGTGGTATCTTCATACTTTACAGTAATAGTATGCGTACCCGTACTTACATTCTGAAAAAGATATTTTTCTGAAAAAGTAGGGGCATTATCTAATTTAAACAGATAACGGTAAGAAGGCTGTGGGTTTTGTACTCCTACCTTTAAAGTAGGGCGCCCATCGCAATCGTAGAAAATCTCCTTTGTAATCACTGGTGCTACTGAAGCGGTTGGTACTGTTACGGAAATATAACTACTATAGTTGTTACTACTATCTTTTATCCGTACATTATGAGTACCTGCAGGTAGCCAGCCTACATTGCTAGGTTGCCAAGCCCCAACATTAAACTGATATTGGTAGGGAGGCGTACCTCCTGTTACATTGGTAACACTTACTTCTGCCTTATTGGCGTTAGCACCGCTACCGCAACCAATAAGCTTGGTTACGCCGGCATATCCTTTTACTTGCGCCTTTATAGGCACAGAGGCAAAAAAGAAAAACGCTAATAGCCACAAGGGCAATAACTGCATTGTCAGATTCTTTTTCATTATTATTACTATTTTACTTTATGGTTTTTGAAAAATAAAATTACTACTCATTTTTGAGAGTGCAAATATACAACTGTTTTTTGAAATGAGAATTTTTTTCTTGTTTTTTTTCAGTGGGAGGACTGAGAGGGCTGAGAGGACTGGGAAGGCTGGGAAATAGGATATTTTTCTGGTTTTAGGGCGATGATTAGACGTTTGTACTTTGCTCATCTTTCGCTAACTCTTCGCTCTTCCTAAAGGGTAGCTATATTGAACGTAAAGGGTAAATATAAAAGAAATTTTTTCTAATTTGCTAATTTGCTCATTTTCTAATTTGTCTGTTTGCTAATTAATTATTATCTTTGCATCTAATTTAACAAACAAATGAACACCATAGACCAATATAACTCGGTAATAGACAGATGTCGTTCGCTTTTTATCAAGAAGATGAAGGACTACGGCAGTGCGTGGCGCATCTTGCGCTTGCCTTCGCTTACCGACCAGCTCTATATCAAAGCCCAGCGCATACGCGGACTCCAAGAAAACAAAGAGCACAAAATAGACGAAGACGAAACTGCTGAGTTCATCGGCATTATCAACTATGCCCTAATGGCACTCATACAAATAGAAAAAGGCATAGCGGCACAACCTGACCTAAACCTTGAGGAAGCAACCGCCTTATACGACCAAAAAGTAGTCGAAGCACGCAGCCTAATGGAGGCTAAAAACCACGACTATGGCGAGGCGTGGCGCGATATGCGCGTGAGTTCCCTCACCGACCTTATCCTACAGAAGCTCCTACGCGTCAAGCAAATAGAAGACAACCAAGGCAAAACCCTTGTAAGCGAAGGAGTAGAGGCTAACTACCAAGATATGGTCAATTATGCCGTTTTCGCCCTTATCCATCTGACGAGCTAATTTGTCAATTTGGCGATTAGTTATTAACTTTGTAAAAAAATACATAGAAATTATGCCATACACTATCACTATACCCCACGATACCCCACAAGCCTTAGCTTATGTAGAAAAAGCTAAGAAGCTTGACTTTGTGAAAGTAACTGAAATAAAAGAGTTTGAAGAAGAAACACAAGAGCAATATGAACTTATAATGGCTCTCTCTAAAAAAACTAATAGAGCCATTGCGCGCAAATTAGACAAAGCCAGAAACCTAAACTTACCTTTTAAAAACTAACACAAAATGATAGTAATTACTACCGAAGAAGTGAAAAAACACTTATACAAAAAAAGACCATAAATCAATTTGCCGATTTGTCGATTTGCTAATTTGGCAATTAAAGAATATGAAGAACAACACTTACACACAGTACAATGAAGCTCAACTCAATAAAATAGGGAATACCGCTATTTATTTGAGTGAAAGAATACCGAATTTGTCAAAAACAAAGTTTCTAAAATTACTGTATATTTTAGATGAGCTTTCTATTAAGCAATCAGGAATTCCATTCTTAAATTTAGATTATAAAGTATGGAAATTTGGTCCTGTAGCCGAACCTATTTTTATTGATTTATCATCAGAAATGAGCCTTTTAGCTCCATTTATAAAAAGTAATCAAAAAGGACACCTATCAGCTAAAAAAGCCTTTAAAGATGATGAATTTTCAGATAATGACATAGAATTATTAGACGAAGTTATTAAGAGCTTTGGCAATAAAACAGCCAAAGAATTAGTTGCTTATACGCATAACGAAGAGTCTTTATGGAATAAGACTGCCAAAGAAAATAAGGTGTTAAACCTTTTAGAAAATGAAACCATAAACAGTACCAACCTTTATCTTAATTTAGCCGATTTAGTAGCCAATGACCCACGCAAAAAAGCTATTTATGAAGATTATATCGAACAGTTTTAAAAATGTTTACAGAAAGAACCATTATATATTTCACTCCTTTTTACTTTAAAAATGGAAATACAGCTAAGAACAAATATTTTGTAGTACTAAAAAATATTGATAACAAAAGTATTCTTGCTTCTTTACCCACTAGTAAAGATTATATCCCTGAGAAATTGGTAATTGAACAAGGTTGTATAGAATGCGAAAGTAGTAACCTCAATTGTTTTGTACTCTCTCCTTCTACTAAAATCACAGAAGACGGAAAATGTTTCAGTGTTTCTACTTATTTATACGGACATCTATTAGATGAGTACTCTATAGATACATTAACAGAACTTTACCCTTATGAAGCCTCTGATTACCAGATATGGGGACAAATGAAAATATCATTGTTTAACGATCTTATTGAATGCTTAAAAAACTCGAAATCAGTAAAGAGAAAATACAAAAAAATACTATAATCAATTAGCCGATTTGCTAATTTGCTAATTTGCCAATTTTCTTATATATGGAAACCAAAATATCTGTAATAGGCGGAGGTAGTTGGGCTACTGCCCTTGTTAAAATCCTTACCGCCAATATCGACCAAGTGTGCTGGTATATGCGCAACGAGCAGTCCATCGAGCACATCAAAGCTACCAAGCACAACCCTAATTACCTAAGCGATGTACACCTAAACATCAATAAACTGCACCTCACCAGCCACCTCGATGAGGCGGTAGCCTTTAGCGATTACATTATTTTTTGTATCCCTTCGGCTTTCTTAAGCGATGAGTTAAGCAAACTCACCCTACCCCTGACCGATAAGACTATCTTTTCAGCTATCAAAGGTATAGAACCCAAAAGCGGACTGATAGTAGGCGAATATTTCAACAAAATACACCACGTACCTTATGCCCAAATAGGCATTATAGCAGGGCCTTGTCACGCCGAAGAGGTAGCCCTCGAGCGGTTGTCATACCTCACTATCGCTTGCCTCGACGAGGGGAAAGCGCGCTTTATGGCTGAAGCGATGAGTCGCCATTATGTGAAGACGAAAATATCAGACGACGTTATTGGCATAGAGTATGCTGCGATGCTGAAGAATATCTACGCCTTAGCTGCGGGTATAGCCCACGGATTAGGCTATGGCGATAACTTTCAGAGTGTGCTGATGAGCAATGCCATTCGCGAGATGCGTCGTTACATCAAGCATATTTACAAGATAAAGCGCAACATCAACAATTCCGCTTACTTAGGCGACCTATTAGTAACCTCGTACTCACTTTTCAGTCGCAATCGTATGTTTGGCACGATGATAGGCAAAGGCTATACCGTGAAGAGCACAATGGCGGAGATGAATATGGTTGCTGAGGGGTATTACGCCACTAAGAGTGCTTACCTTATCAACAAAAACCAAGAAAAACCGAGTCGCACCCCTATACTCGATGCCGTGTATAAAGTGCTATACGAAGGCAAAAGAGCTAAAACAGAATTTGCTGAACTCACAGCAGAACTAGATTGATTTGCCGATTTGGCGATTATTATTAACTTTGCATCAATAAAACTTATAAAAACCTATAACATTATGCCAGCAATAGCCATAAACCCGACAACTACCACCAACCACAAAGCATTAGGAGCTACAAAAGAAGCCCCTAAAAAGAAACTTTCTTATTATCAAAAGAAAAAAGCAATTGATGAAATAGCACAATCAATCAACAGAAATGTTACCCGAAGAAACTTAATGAAGATGATTTTAGAAGAATGATTTTAATAACCGATAGCAATCTAATTATTAGTGCGTTAATCACACCCAATGGGGCTATAGCCTCTATTATAAAAGCCAAGCATAACTTTCAATTCATCGCCCCAGACTTTGTCTTTGAGGAGATAGATGAGCATTGGGATAAAATAAAAGTCCTTAGCCTCTTAAGCGACAAAGAACTGAAAGCAGAACTACTTTTCTACCGAAACCTGATAAAGGTATACGACCAAAAAGTAACTAAAAAAGCTCTTGACAAAGCAGAAGAAATAGTACGAG
>NZ_KN390065.1:3738-6988 GCF_000213295.2 Capnocytophaga sp. oral taxon 329 str. F0087 | reverse complement strand
AGCGATACGAATGAAAGCATTCCTTTGCTTGAGAATTTAGCGCCTAATGAACCACCGGTAAGACGACCGATAAACATCAAAAACCAATAAGTACCTACTACCGAACCAGCGGTAGTGGTGTCAATGCCTAAACCGTTAGCTTCAGTGCTACCTGTCATAAATAGGTTGGCTATATTTGGTATACCTACTTCTATCCCTACGTATAAGAAAATAGCGATAGCTCCTAATACAAAGTGACGGAAAGATAGCGGACTGTGGCTATTCTTCACCCCATTGGCAACAGCAGCCGCTGCGTGAGGCTCTGGAATGTTCATCGAGAACAATACGATAAACGCTAAGGCAAAAATACCCATTGCTAAGAATAAGGCAGGGTTAGCGTTGGCTATAGAAGTCTCTGAACTGATAGTACCGATAAGGTAACCTACCAATACAGGCACAATAGTAGCCCCGATAGAGTTGATAGCCCCTCCGAACTGTAGCAATTGGTTACCGCGTTTGCCACCACCACCAAGGGTGTTAAGCATAGGGTTTACCACCACGTTTAGCATACACATAGAGAAACCAGAGATAAAAGCACCGGTTAGGTATACGGCAAAGCTACCTGCAGAGCCCGATAAGAAGGTAACACATACCCCTACGAAACCTACTGCAATAGCTGCTAAGGCAGTTTTCTTATAGCCAATGCGCTCTAACATTTTCCCAGCAGGGATACCCATAAAGGCATAGGCTATAAAGTTCGCTAAGTTCCCCAATTGCGATTCGAGGTTGCTAGCCATAAATTGGTTTTTAACAATTACCCCAAAAGGGTTTTGTAAGCCTGTTACGAATGAAATCATAAAGAATAGTGCGAACATCATCGCAATAGGCAATACGTAACTTTTGTTTTGTTGATCTTGGTGTTCCATTATTTTGATATTTTAGTTTTTATTTTCTTAGAAAAAGTAAATCGACAAATCGCCAAATTGACAAATCGCCAAATCGCCAAATCGAAAATTCGGGGGCAAAAATATATAAACCTTTCCTAAAAAACAACAAAAACGAAAACTTTTTTAAGGTTTATTTATGAAATCTTTTACTTTACCCTTGATTTTCACCGGCGTTTGCTTCCTATCTATTTCGTATGCAGCTATGCGCGAGGTGCGTACATATAGCTCATTGCCTCTTATTTCCGCCTCAATCTTGGCGGTTTTATGCTGATGTTTTAGCAGTGCATAGGGGTATCCTTGGTTAAAATTGCCTTTTAGCACTAGGGTCGCTCCCTCGCGTAGCACCGTCAGTTCGGTAGGGTCGCCTGCTTTCTTTTGGGCGGTGTAGAGCATCGGTGCCATTGGCGAGCTGATACTGTCACGCTCTAAGGCGAGGAGTATATCGCCCTCTTTGGCGCCCAAACGCTTGGCAGTAACGGTGTCATTCTTAAAACCTGCTATGCGCAAGCCCTTGCCTTTGTAAGTATAGTCGTATTTGATGCCCAAATCGGCTTTGTTGTTCTGTATGGTCACTTTGGGATAGAGAGTATGCCAAGGGGCGCGCTCTTGCTCGAGGGCGAGCGATTTGAGGCTTAGCCACCCTATCCGATTGATTTTGTTAATACTAGAGGTCTCCCATACTATATGGGTAAGGGGTTGGCGCGTGTGGTTTTTAATAAAATCGACTAATGCGGACTGTTCTTCGGGCAGGTAACCCAAAAAGTGGTCGCCTGTAGGGGTTTTGAAAGTAATATTAGGATTTTCTTTCCGTAGGAAGTCGATAGAAGGGGTGATTTGCTCAAGCGGATAGAGACTGTCGCCGCTGGTATTGAGTATATACAGCGGTTTTTGATTCATATTGCAGGGAAAAATCTCCTCTTCGCCCAACATACTGGCTACTTTTAGGCTGCCATTCATCGCGATAAAGCCGGCAAAAGGGTCGGGTTGCGTCATAGCGAAGTAATACACCCCCGAACCGCCATCAGAGAAGCCCGACAGGAAGATTTTATCAGGGTCGATAGGGTACTGTTGTTTTACGGCAGTGATTTCGTCCATTACCATTTGTTGCCCTACGGCATCGAACCAAGTAGCGCCTTTTTGTCCGAAGCAGAAAAGCAGATAACAATCAGCAGCCTCGGCTAAGGCTACCAAGGGCGATTTGCGCACATAGCCTTCGGGGTTAGCATTGACCTGAGGCGAGGCTACGGCTCCGTGCAAGAATACCAATAAAGGTTTAGTTTTAGGGTTGGGTTTTGTAGGAGTATAAACCACATAGGGGCGCGATTGCCCATCAGCGCAAAGCTGTTGAGAAGTTTTAATCTCTTGTGCTTGCAGGGCAGTAACGCAAGCAAGCAAGAGCATCATACATTTGTTCATAGTTTGTTAGCTAATTTTGATTATTTCTAATTATCGATTATTTTGCCGCAAAGATATAAAATTATTTTTATCTATTAGCATACAAATACTACATTTGCCTCCCAGCCTTCTCAGCCCTCCCAGCCTTCTCATATTAAAAAAAATCACACACTATAGGAACAATACAGGATGAGCGAAGGATGAGCGAACAAAAAACGAAAAATCATCAAATTAACAACCCCTGTTGATAACTTGTTAATATGCTGTTAATTTTTATTGATAACTATTGATTGCTATTTCAAAATTTATTTGTACCTTTGCCACCGGAAAATGAGACAATTAGATAGTTTACCAATCGGCAAATCGACTAATCGGCAAATCGACTAAATTATATAGTAATCATTTAATAAGTTAAGTATTATGGAAGAATTTGTAAAAGTAGTAGAGCAAATCCTTTATATGGAGAATTTCAATATCGAAATAACTCCTGATTTAAAGCAAAAATTTGCGCAAATGTATGGCACCTTTGCTGCTGGTGTACCTGAAAAATACAAAGGCGATGTAGCGCGTTTGGCTAACAAGTATGCTGCTGTAGGCGCTAACGCTTTTAGTTTTAGTTATTAATCCGTTAGCCCCCCTATTACTGATGCACGTATTAGTAACAGGAGCTAACGGTCAGTTAGGCTCCGAAATAAAAGCTAACGCCGACCGCAAAGCACGCTATTTTTTCACCGATGCAGACGTTCTCGATATTACCCAAATAGACGAGATACGCTCTTTTGTACACCAAAATCACATCGGACTGATAGTGAATTGCGCCGCTTACACCAATGTAGACAAAGCTGAAGACGATACGGCTGTGGCTGAAAGCATCAACCACACGGCTGTAGCCCATCTGGCGACCGTATGCGCTGAGGTTTCTATTCCTC
>NZ_KN390065.1:0-3088 GCF_000213295.2 Capnocytophaga sp. oral taxon 329 str. F0087 | reverse complement strand
CTTATTCATATCTCCACCGACTATGTGTTCGGAGGCAATGGCAATACGCCCTATACCGAAGCCGATAACACTTGTCCGTTGGGGGTATATGGTCGTACCAAATTAGCAGGAGAGCAGGCTATACAGCAGGCTGGTATTGAGCATCTTATCATACGTACTGCGTGGTTGTACTCGCTGCAGTTCGGTCATAATTTTGTAAAAACCATACAGCGACTCAGCCGCGAGCGCAACGAGCTAAAGGTCGTATTCGACCAAGTAGGCTCGCCCACCAATGCTGCCGACTTAGCCGCTTTTGTGGTGTATGTTATCGAAAACGCCTTGTATAAAGGCAAGCGCGAGGTGTATCATTTTTCTAACGAAGGGGTCTGCTCTTGGTATGATTTCGCTACCGAAATTGTAGCCCAAGCAGGCAATGCTTGCAAGGTACTGCCTTGTCGCTCAAGTGAATTCCCCAGCAAAGTAACGCGTCCTCCTTATTCAGTCCTCGACAAAGCCAAGCTCAAAACCGACTTTGCCTATGAGGTAAGACACTGGAGAGAGGCACTCATTAATTCTTAATTATGAATACAACTGTCCTTAAAGTAGATAATAATAGTGAGTTTGCGCAATCTTTTTTAGAGTTTGTGCAGACTTTGCCGTATGTAAAAATAGAGTTGCCTAAAGTTGCTAAACGCACAAAAAAAGAGGCAGAGGAACCCTGTTGTTGGTTTTGATATTGTAGAGCTAATGGATTCGCCAATGGCAAAACCTACCGCATTTTTAGCAGCAAAATTATACTATAAAATGTTGGCTTACTATCATTTAGCTGAAAAACAAACCTTTATAAAATCTAATTAATATGAAAAAATTACTTTTAATTGTCATGGTGGCAGCTCACTTTGTGGCTTTTGGACAAAATAAGAAAAAATCTATTCCTCCACCACCTGAAAAAATTACCAAACAAAAAGTGCAAAAATCTCCTTACCGAAGGATTTTTGAAGATAATATGATGCTTGCTTTTCAATGGAAAATGGAAGTAAAGGATTCTATTATTATCGCTAATGAAGACAGGATGATTTATAAAATCTATCTTGAATTTCAGTCGGATAAAGAATTAAGACCTTATAAAAAGCAACCTGATATTTCTGCTCTGAAAGTAATTTACTCTGTAGAAAAAGGAACTAAATTGGATAAAAACCTTACCCCTCGTACACATTATTTTGATTTAGTGGATTATCCATGGATTTCTGAATCCGTTAAAATTGTTGGCGATAATGTAGAACTAACAAATGATGAAACGAAAGAAAAGCAAATTTTTAAGATTTTTTTAGATAAGGACAAGAAAAATATCATTAAGCTCCAAGATTCGAAAACAAAGAAGGAGTTCTTCCCAACGGAGGATTTTTATTCTCCAACTATTAGTATATAGGTTTTTTTCAGAAAAAGAATGAGTAATAAAAAAAGTATTTGTATTATTCAGTTTAGTGATAGGGCTTTCTGTAAAGGCTCAAATCACGGTGAGAGGTGTGGTTTCGATGAGAAATGAAGGTAGAAACTATTGAACTGTGGTATACCATTTGTGAAAGATCAATAGGCGAGGTAATTGTCAACTATATGATACGCCCAGAGGAAACTGATGAAATCCTTGCTGTGAAGTATCACCTAAATGGGGAAATCCTTGCTATTGACTGGGAAAGTTAATTTATAGAGTAAAAGTTTTACAAAGTAAATAATAGGATTGAGGTGTCTAAATAATTTCATATATTTGCACTCTGAAAATACTTTGACGCCTCAATTAAATTTTTTGATCATTAAGCTAATGGAATAAAAATAATAACACAAAGGTAAATTCTATTTTATATTGCATAAATATCTTAAAAAAACCTTACCTTTGCAAAACAAAATATAAGCCAACATATGAAATTATTACTTATTAGTTTATTTTTAATAGGGACAGTGAGTTCTTGTGAAAATGTTGTTAATAATAACACTGAAAAAGATCCACAAAATGAATTATTAAGTATCGAATCTGATACCATATCTGATACCATATCTAATGCACAAGAACATTGTGATTTTGAAGATTTTATTAAGGAAGAGATTGGCTATTTAAATGGCGGTTTTAATAGCAAAGGAAGACTTGATTTAGGGAACATTAATATAAGTTCAATGCTCTCTAAACCATCTTTTCCTTATATTGAGGTTATTCCTTATATTGGGTTTATTGATATAAAGATTAAAAGAAGATTAGAGATTAATTTTCTAAAAATAGAAAAATCAACAACAAATGATAGTCTTTATATAGCAAAAGGGAAAACAAAAGTTGGTAAAAATGTAAGATTGTTTGAAGGAGATATAAAAATCAAACATATATATTTTTTTGCAGAGCATTCTAAAGGTTTAGAGGATGATATGGTGGGGAAAATAAAATCACAAGGAATTATCATTGCAGATTATCATTTTAGAGAAGATAAAAAATTATCAGCTACGGGTATCTTTGAAGGAAAGGTTTTATTAAGATGGTATATTAACAATAAAGGAGTGTTTTTATTTGATGATATTGAAGAATATTCAGATGACTATAGAAACAACCAATTTGTAGGGACTTGGACAAGTTATAAGACAGGAGTTAAAAAAGTAGCTAATTGGGGCATTTGTCGAATTCCTTGCTCAGGAGACTTAGATATAGGTGCAGCTGAATTTTCTCCTGCTCCTGAATATAAAAAATATGGCTGGGAAGACTATAAACCTTAAATAAAAAACCCTTACCTTTGCAAAACAAATAAACAAGATAGAACAATGAACAATCTACTCATGAATCGCACAAAATGAATGATAGAGTGCAGGTTGATGAATTTACCATAGGAGGAAAAGAGGAAGGAAAACAAGGTAGAAGCTATGAGATATATATTCTTGGGTATCAGAATTTAACATAGACTGCTATTTAGCGGAATACAGTTTTAGAATTAATCGCTCACAAAATAAAGACACTATCTTTAACAAATTAATGAAAAGAATTGTAGAACGTTCTCCCGTTTCCCAAACTCAATTAGTATGTAGCTAAATAGACACCTCAATAAATATTTTAAAATTTATAAAAAAAAACATA
>NZ_KN390064.1:0-6535 GCF_000213295.2 Capnocytophaga sp. oral taxon 329 str. F0087 | reverse complement strand
GGAGTGCCTTCTAATACTGACCTTTTGGTGATAGTAGATGGCAAAGAAATGTATGCTACTGAAGCAACAAATTTTATGAGTAATATATCCCCTGAAAAGATTGATAGCATTATGGTGCTGAAAGACCCTATAGCTCTTACTAAATATGGTGATAAAGGTAAGAACGGGGTACTTATTGTTACATTAAAGAAATAATGACTAATTACTGTTTTTTAAAACTAAAACTAAAATACTATGTTAGAAATGAAAGTTCCCTCACCAGGTGAGTCAATAACTGAAGTAGAAATAGCCCGTTGGTTGGTAAAGACGGGAGATTATGTAGAAAAAGATCAAGCTATAGCTGAAGTAGATTCAGATAAGGCTACTCTTGAACTTCCAGCAGAGGCAGCGGGCGTTATCACCCTACAAGCTGAAGAGGGTGAAGCTGTGAAAGTAGGACAAGTGGTTTGTTTGATAGATACTGCAGCTCCTAAACCAGCAGGAGGTCAGACATCAGAAGTTAAAGTAGAGATACCTAAACAAGAAGTTTCAAAACCAGCTCCAGCACCAGCGCCAACAGCTTCCACTCCAGCAGTTCCTTCATATGCTGCACAGGCTCCGAGTCCTGCTGCACGCAAGATATTAGCAGAGCGTGAGATACCAGCCGCCGCTGTAAGTGGTACAGGTAAAGGAGGGCGCATTACTAAAGATGATGCTCTAAAGGCTTCAAAACCTTCAATGGGAACACCTACAGGCGGTGTTCGTACCGAGATGCGTGCTAAGATGAGTATGCTACGCCGTAAAGTAGCTGAACGCCTTGTAAGTGCTAAGAATGAAACTGCTATGCTTACTACTTTTAACGAAGTGGATATGACAGCTATTTACGACCTCAGAGCACAATATAAAGATGCTTTTAAAGAGCGTCATAATGTAGGGCTTGGTTTTATGTCTTTCTTTACATTGGCAGTGGTGCGTGCTCTTAAGCTCTTCCCTGATGTAAATTCGATGATAGACGGACAAGACAAAGTGACTTATCAGTATTACGATATATCTATTGCTGTATCAGGGCCTAAAGGGTTGATGGTACCTGTAATAAGAAATGCTGAAAACCTTTCGTTTAGAGGGGTAGAGGCTGAAGTGAAACGCTTAGCCACTCGTGCTCGTGACGGACAGATAACTGTAGACGAGATGACAGGAGGTACCTTTACCATTACTAATGGAGGTGTGTTTGGTTCGATGCTTTCAACCCCTATAATCAATCCTCCTCAATCAGGGATATTAGGAATGCATAACATAGTAGATCGTCCTATTGTAAGAAACGGACAAATAGTGATAGCACCGGTGATGTATGTAGCACTTTCATACGACCACCGTATTATAGATGGGCGTGAGTCAGTAGGATTTTTAGTAGCGGTAAAAGAAGCTCTTGAAAATCCGGTAGAATTATTGATGAACGGTGATGTAAAAGCAGCTTTAGAATTATAGATTGAATTTTGAATTATAGAAAAAGCGGTGTTTGTGAAAAACATCGCTTTTTTATGTATAATAGTATAAAGTGTTAAAAAGATGTTAATTGCAATAAAAAATAAGGAGCTTAAGAATAAAAAATGTACCTTTGCAGTTGAAACGGGAAGTATAACTATTAGCCAACCGCTCATCTATTGTTTAAATATTTATCTAATTTATAGTATCTTATAGTATGAAACGAATAATACTATTACAATGTTTCTTTTTAGCAGCTATATGGGTTGCTACAGCACAAACACAAACTACTTTTAACGAGCGTTATAAAGCTACTGTCAAAGGAGATATGATAGTGGTAGGAAATACTGTAATTGGTACTACCAAAACAGGTGATAATAATAATCGAAATCTCAATAATAATGATGTAAAACAAGTTTATATAGATATAGATAATGATTCTAATACTTTCAATTCAAGTTCAGCAGAGGTAAAAGATCCTAATCCTACTAGTGCTTGTCCTCGTAAAGTGAAAAAAGCTTATCTTTATTGGGCTTCTTTTCCTCTTTCTGAAAGAAATGATTGGCTCACTACCAAAGTAGATAAGTCAAAGGTCAAAAAAGTAAAGTTTAAGATTGATAATGGAGCCTATCAAGAAATTATAGGAGATGAAGTTTACAATAACAAATCAACTATTTTTATATATAGAGCTGATATTACTGACAAACTCAATAAGGTCGCAGGTACCTATACTGTAGCCGACCTACAAGCAGGACAAGGACGTGGTTGGGGGCTAACAGCAGGTTGGACTCTTTTTATTGTTTACGAAGATACCTCTAAACCAGCACGCAATATTACCTTATTTGATGGCTATACAGAGGTAGACGCAGGACATCCTCGTACAGTAAAAGTATCAGGGTTTAAAACAGTGCCAGCTCCACTACCTGTAAATGCTAAAATTGCTTTTGCAGCAGTAGAAGGTGATGCTACGGGAACGGGTGACCAATTAAAGATAACTACTAATAAAATATCAAATGAAGTTCTTTATGCACCAGATCGTCCTTATAATAATTTCTTTAATAGTACCATTACTGATGAAAATGGTATAAACTACAATCGTAAACCAAAATCTAATAATATGCTTGGTTTCGATATAGGAGTGTTTAAATTAGAGAATGCTAATAAACGTATTTTAGGTAATGATACTACTGAAGCAAGTTTACACCTTACAAGTGCAGGTGATTACTATGTGCCCTTTATGTTTGCTTTTAATGTAGAGGTTATTGAGCCTATAGTACTGATGAGTAAACGGGTGTTTAATTCAGCTAACCAAGATGTTACAGGTAAAAATACTATTGCTTTGGGTGAGACTTTACGTTATGAAATAAAATTTCAAAACCAAGGAAATGATAATGCTAAAGACTTAGAGATTACTGATATAATTACCGATAACTTAGAGTCCTCAATTACTAATATAACTCCTTCTGACAATAAGATTACTACTAATTACAATCCTACTAATCGTAAACTGATAATAAGTGTACCTGATGAGTTAGTGAAGAAAAATGGTAAGGAATATACAATTTCTTTTAATGTAAAAGTAACCAATAAATGTAACCAATGGAAAAATCCGTGTGCTAATGAGATAAAAAATATAGCCTATGCCACTTATAAAGGTGAGTTAAATAATACTACTACTTTTACTCCAAAAAGTTCGAGTACTCTCTTTACAGCTTGTGGCTCAGGAGTAGAAGGGCCTTCTAATTTTATCGTAAATGCCAATTTTAGTAACTGTACCTTTAAGAATGATCCTGTTGTACTATGTCAACCCTCATTGGTGCTTACAGCAACAGCAGGTTTTACCTCTTATACGTGGTCAAAAGTAGGCGATGCCTCTTTTAACCGTACGGGGGCTGCTATAACTGTTACAGAAGCAGGTACTTATAAGGTTGCTAAATCAAAAACAGGCTGTGCAACTATGTATGAAGAGTTTGAGGTAAACCCTAATGATAAAGAAGCGGCACACCCTATAGAAAAGAAAATAATAGACAAAGAAATTTCAGGAGAGATATATGTATGTTCTTCTGATGGTAAGAAGTACCCACAGGTATATCTTTGTGGTAAAGATGCTTCCCTTAATATAAAATTAGCAGTAGCTAATGCTGAAAGTTATGTGTGGGAAAAGATGACTGCTACTTGTGCAGGAAAATCACTTGACTGTCCTGCAAGTCGCCCTTCTCAAGCTAGTTGTTGGTCAGCATTTGGTACAGGGGCTGAAAAACAGATAACAGCAGCAGGTGATTACAGACTAACAATTACTTATGCTGGAGGCTGTGTTGTTACCTATTATTTTAGAGTTACTAAAGATGATACAGAGCTAAAAGCTAACGTTAAAAACGAAATATGCAATACTAAAGGAAGTATCACTATAGATGCTTTGGGAGCAGGTTTCAAATATACGCTAAAGCAGAACAACATCATTGTTAAATCTTGGCAAACTAGTCCAGTGTTTAGTGGTCTGAGTGCAGGTATTTATAAAGTATTAGCTACCAATCCAAGTGCTAATACTACAAGTGTAGTAACTTGTATATACGAAATAGAAAAGACAGTACTACAGAAAACTCCTAAGTTAAAGCTGACAGTTACTAATCCGCTTTGTAAAGGAGGTAATGGTAGCTTGCAAGTGCAGCTTTCTGATGCGCCTTATTATCCTTATACTTATAAGATATATAAAGATAATATCTCAGGAGCTTTAGTAGAACAAAAAGTGATTACCTCGGCTACTGATGCCGCAGCAGCTGGTTTTACAAAAGCATTACCTGCAGGTATTTATGTAGTAGTAGTAGAAAATAATGATGGTTGTACTATACGTGCTACAGATAAGATAATAGAGCCTACCTTATTGAAATTAGATGTAGCTCCTCATGATATTATGTGTAATGAAGGTACTATAAATGTATCAGCACAAGGCGGTACAAAAGATAGTAATGGTTATACTTTCGAACTTTACAAAGCAACTACTTTCATAGCACGAGCATCTTCACAAGCTTCGCATACTTTTACAATAACTGATAAAGGAGCTTATACTGTGAAAGTGATAGATGCTAATAACTGCGAGACTACTAAAACAATAACTATACAAGAACTTCCAGCACCTACTATAGGAGCTATTACGCCTCAGCTATACGATTGTGGAGCTAAAGTGAAAATAGTGTTCCCTGAACCGAAAAGTACGGTTAGTTATACTTATGAGTATAGCCTTATAAGTGCTAAACAGACATCTCGCGAGTTTTTAAATCTTACACCAGGTCAATCAGTTACCCCTCGTCTTTATTACACTTATGGAGGCAAAACCTGTCAAATAGATTTACTTACAGTTCAACTTCCTAATGCTGCTAATGGTAACCTTATCGCTTCAGCAGGGGTGGCTCAATTAGTAGGGTGTGGTACAGGTGTAAACGCAGGAAAGGCTTTAGTACATTTTACCAATGTACAAGGAGGGGTAGGTACTATTACCTATAACTTTGGTGATGGGGTTTGGACAACTACTTCTTCTAAGTGGTTAGCGCCAGGTACTTATAATCTATCAGTAAAAGATGGTATAGGTTGTGCGCGTACGAATCTGAAAGTAGAGGTAAAAGACAAACCTAAAGCACCTGTATTTAGTAATACGTCCGTAACCTATACTTGCGATGGTAAAGGAACTGTAACTATTAAGAATGATAAACTAAGTTATACTTATAAATATCAGTTAGACGGTGGGGCTGAAACTACTACAGCACAATTCTCTAACTTACCACCGGGTATTCATACTATTACTATTAAGTATGATGACCCATTGGCTACGCAGCGGGGAATACTATTAAAAGAAGACTTTGGTAAAGGGAACCCTTATACAACCCCACCACCAGGTATGACCCCTGCTTATACATTGATAGACCCGAGAACTCAATACTTAGCTTGGAATATGTATTTTGTGGCAGGTAAGAAAGATCTTGGAGGTACTACTAAAAGTTGGTGGAACGGCTCTGCTCACTTTCCTAACGACCATACCAATCCATCTGACAATAGTTCGCGCTATTTAGCAGTAGACTTTGGTCCTCTTATAGAACAAGGAGCCATTTTCTATGAAAAAGATGTGACAGATGTATTACCCAATCAACCTATAGAATTCGAAATGTTTGGATTCAACTTGGTGAGTTCTTATAGCGGAACAGAATGTGTAAATCCTGTGATGATAATGGAGATTGTAGCCCTTGATGATGCAGGCAATATAGTACAAGAGGGAGGTACTGACAAAATATTAGGACGTATAGAATCGCAAGAAATACCTCAGAATGGCAATAATATGAACGCTTGGTTCCGTTTTGCTTCTGATGGTACGGGGGTTAATACAGGGGTAAGCCCTGTAGCCAAAATAAATCCTGGTACTTACAAGCATTTAAAGATAAGAATACGTACTAAATGGAATACCAAGGCTTGCAATGACTTTGCTTTTGATGATGTAACAGTCTATCAGGTACCAGAGTCTTGTGGTTTTACAGCTACTCATACTGTAAAAATAGAAGATGGTAAAGGTTTTGCAGTAGATACCTCTACTGAACAGATTACTTCTGCTAAGTGTAATGGAGAATTAGGACAATATAAAGTAAAACTAAAAAATATGCCTAATGGGCAGTACTATTATGCAGTAAGTGGTTATAATAATTTCAATTTCAACGCTTCTACTCCTAACAATGATACCTTTGTATGGAATGGTTATGTGGGTAATTATACCGTAAAATTCCGAGGAGATCTGAACAATCCTAACTGTGAGTTTACGCGAACCTTTACGATTACTCAGCCTGCAGCTCTTACGCTTAGTTTAGATGCGAGTAAGTCAGATACATATTTGGCTTGTAATCCAGCTACGGCACGTGTAACGATGACTGCTACAGGGGGTACACTACCTTATAGTTATGCACTTTATAAGGGTACAGTTACTATTACAGCAGCGCAAACCAGTCCTCAGTTTACTCTTACTCAAACAGGTACTTATAGGGTTATAGTAACAGACGCTAACGGTTGTCAGCAAAATAATAATTTCACTATTATT
>NZ_KN390063.1:0-6702 GCF_000213295.2 Capnocytophaga sp. oral taxon 329 str. F0087 | reverse complement strand
ACAGAGCAGTTAAACCTTTTAGCGCAGATGGTACTACGCAAGTGGGAGAGTATGTCGCCGCCTTCTTATAAAAAGAGCAATCTAAATAGTTAGATTGCTCTTTTTTTGTTTTAAAAAAATAACTTGATAACGTTGTAAATAGCTAATTATTTTGTACTTTTGTGCGCTGATACTTTTTTAAGTTTTTTTGAATATGCAAAAACCTTTGATCTTAGTAACTAATGATGACGGTATTACTGCTCCTGGTATCCGTTATTTGATAGAGATAATGAATGAATTAGGCGAGGTGGTGGTAGTGGCTCCTGACTCGCCCCAAAGTGGTAAAGGTCACGCAGTAACCTTAGATACAACTATGTATTGCGACCCAATGCCTTCTAAAAATGGTGCAACCCGTGAGTACGCTTGTAGCGGTACACCAGCTGACTGCGTAAAGATTGCTAAACACGAGGTACTAAACGGACGTATGCCTGACCTCTGTGTGAGTGGTATCAATCACGGGAGTAACGCTTCTATAAATGTGATATATTCGGGTACAATGAGTGCTGCTATCGAAGCTGGAACTGAAGGAATACCCGCTATAGGCTTCTCGCTATTAGACCCAAGTTGGAATGCTGATTTTTCGCAAGCACGTAGCTATATAAAACATATTGCTGAGAAGGTGCTCGCTAATGGTTTACCTAAAGGTACGGTACTGAATGTGAATATCCCTAATCTTCGCAAAGAAGAAATAAAAGGGGTGAAAATATGTCGTCAGGCACGTTCGAGATGGATTGAGAGCTTTGATAAGCGTGTAAATCCACAAGGAAGGGTATACTACTGGATGACTGGTACTTTTGTAAACCAAGATGAAGGTACTGATACTGACCAATGGGCTCTTGAAAATGGATATATATCGGTAGTGCCTGTGCAGTTTGACCTTACTGCTCATCAACATCTTCAAACACTACAGCAATGGGATTTATAAAAATAAATGAGGATAGGAGAGACCTTATTATTGGTTTTTTAGCAGGATTATTGGCTAATGCGTTGGCTATTTTGGCTTATGTGCTTATTTTTTCGAAGTTCAGCGTTCGCATTACTTTGTTAGATGCTTATTATAAAGGTTATCTGGGGAAACTTATTGCTTTAGGAGGTGCATTAGACCTTTTGGTGTTTTTCATTTTCTTGAATAGGAATAAGAATGAGAGCGCACGAGGGGTACTTATCGCTTCAACTGTATTGGCTTTTGTTATATTATTATTACAATTTACTTAAAAATCAACTATAAATATTATGAGGGTTAGAGAATATTTAGTATTTCTGTATCGTATTTTCTTGGTATATTTCTTTTATGCTATAGCACGTGGCTTGTTTATCTATTTTAATCACGATGTGATGGGTGATTATAGCGCTACTGACCTTTTCTACTATGGTCTGGCGTTTGATAACTGTGCTATAATGTATATCAATTTACTATTTATACTGCTTAGTTTGTTGCCTTTGTGGGTGAATACGCATCCGAAATTTCAGAAAGTGGTCTTTTGGGCGTATTTTATTCCTAATACGATAGCTTACACCACTAATTTTATCGATATGGTGTATTATCCATTCAGTAAATCGCGTCTTACTTCGGCTTCTTTTGCGGTTATTGAGCACGAACAGAACAAAACGACCTTATTTTTTACTTTTTTGGTAGATTATTGGTATATGTTTGTCGGTTTTATTTTGCTTATTGCTTTATGGGTATTTCTGTATAAGTTAGTGAAAATAAAGCCTGTGAAGGTTGAGAGAAAAGTACCTTACTATGCGTGGTCTACGATTTGCTTTTTAGGATTGGGTACGCTGATAATGATGGCGATTCGCGGGGGTGGTTTTACTTCGGATACACGTCCTATTAATATGTTGGACGCGAGTAGGCACGTGAATATCACGGCACAGGCAGATGCGATACTCAACACGCCTTTCTGCCTTATACGTAGTATGGGAAAGAATAAAGGTTTTAAAGAATATCATTTGGTAGATGAGGCGTATATAGAAGGAAATATTAAGCCTATTAAGCAGTATAGCCGTGAGGTGGTACAGAAACCTAATGTGGTGTTGTTTATTTTGGAGAGCTTTGGTAAGGAGTATTGGGGCTGTATGAATACTAAGACGCATATTCCTAATTTTGAGAGTTATACTCCTTTCTTAGATTCGCTTGCACATCATTCATTTGTGCTTGATAATGCTTACTGTACAGGGCGGCAATCTATACACGGAATCTCGTCTATGTTGGCAGGTATTCCCTCATTTCAGGTAGCTTATACTTCTTCGCCCTATGTGAAACAACCTACCCAGTCATTAGTTTCAATAGCTAAAGAGATGGGGTATGACACTTCATTTTTCCATTCAGCTCCTAATGGTTCAATGGGATTTTTAGGTTTTTCTAATATCTTAGGTTTTGACCATTATTACGGCAAAACAGAATATAATAACGATGCTGATGATGATGGACATTGGGGGATATGGGACGAGCCTTTCTTTCAGTATATGTGTAGGACTTATTCTGAGAAAAAGCAACCTTTCTTTGGTACTATTTTTACACTTTCGTCACATCATCCTTTTCAGATTCCGAAGAAATATGAAGGAAAATTTCCTGTGGGGCATTTGGAAATTCATAAATGTATAGGTTATACGGATTACGCATTGAAACAGTTTTTTGAATGTGCTAAGAAACAACCTTGGTTTGAGAATACGATTTTTGCTTTCGTAAATGACCACCCTAATCAGGTATATTACGATTTGTATAAAGAACCAATTACGGGTATGGGAGCTGCTATAATGTTCTACAGTGCTAATCCTAACTTGGTGCCTACTAAAGTATCTTCGGAAATAGCCCAACAGATAGATATTTACCCCTCATTAGTAGATTTGATGGGTTATCATAAGCCTTTCCGTTCGTGGGGGCGGAGTCTTTTTAGTAATGTAGCAGATGAAACACCACGTGCTTTTATCTCGAATGCGGTGATGTACCAAATGATGCAGGGTAATTATATCTATATTATAGATGAAAATGCTAAAGTTAATGGTATTTATAGGAAAGAAGATGGGGCTTTGAAGGATAATCTACTGGGTAAGGTAGATAATGCTGAAATTCAGAAAGGCATTAAAGATCTTAAGGCTTTTATGCAGGATTATATGGATAGAATTATTAATCATAAATTAGGTGCCAGCGGCACAAGCAAATAAATTAGCAAATGAAAAAGCGCGATGTTTAGAAGAAGTAAACATCGCGCTTTTTTATGGTGAATTGCCTTTTGCCCTTATGAGGTTATTCGAGGGTCATTAGGTATTTTTCGGCATCGAGGGCAGCCATACAGCCTGAACCTGCGGCTGTAATAGCTTGGCGGTAACGGGTATCGGCAGCATCGCCCGCAACGAATACGCCCGCTACATTGGTAAGAGAAGTACCTGGTACGTTCTTGATATAGCCTACTTCATCAGTGTTAATATAAGGTTTAAATACCTCAGTGTTAGGTTTGTGACCAATAGCTACAAAGAAACCTGTGATAGCTATTTCGCTTATTTCTCCCGTTTTGTTATTGCGGACTTTCATACCTGTAACGACTTGTCCGTCACCGAGAATTTCTTCAGTTTCGGTATTGAAAAGCACTTCTATTTTAGGTGAATTGAGTACGCGCTCTTTCATAATTTGAGAGGCACGGAACTCATCGCGGCGTACGAGCATCGTAACTTTGGCACAGATATTAGCTAAATATAGTGCTTCTTCGCAAGCAGAATCGCCTGCTCCTACGATAGCTACCTCTTGATTGCGGTAGAAAAAGCCATCGCATACGGCACAAGCTGACACGCCTCCTCCTGTTTGTAGATAGTGTTGCTCGGAAGGTAATCCTAAATATTTAGCAGAAGCCCCTGTAGCAATGATTACTGCATCGGCGTGAACTTCTTTGTCGTCTACCCATACTTTGTGCGGGTGTGCAGAAAAGTCGACCTTAGTAATCCACCCATTGCGAATGTCTGTGCCGAAACGTTTAGCTTGTTGTTCTAATTGCATCATCATTTCTGTACCCATTACCCCCTCAGGATAGCCAGGGAAGTTTTCTACCTCATTGGTAGTAGTGAGTTGTCCCCCAGGTTGTTCGCCTTGGTAAAGCACAGGGTTAAGATTGGCGCGAGAAGCGTAGATGGCTGCTGTATAGCCCGCAGGACCTGATCCTATGATGAGGCATTTTATTTTTTCAATGTTTGCCATATTAGTTTATCCTTTTTTTAATTAATGGCGCAAAGATAGTGTATAATTGGCAAATTAACAAATTAGAAGATTCGCAAATTAGAAAATAGGTAAATTTGGCATAATCATTGCTTGTGAAAGAGTGTGATTAGGAGTAGGGGCGATAGAGGTAAAAGATGCTTTTTGTATACTATTGAAAATCAGTGTTATATGGGTTTGGTGATGGAAAAAATGAGTTTTTAGGGTTAAAAAAAAGCTAAAAATGAATGTTATTTCATTTAAAACTCCTATATTTGCGCCTTGCATAGAATAGCGTATGTATAGAATATTATATATCACCGGAATACTATTGATGGTGCAATTGGCATCAGCACAGCGGTATGAAGTAGGGGTATTTTTAGGCGGAAGCAACCCTATATCAGATGTTGGGAGTACTTATTATGTATATCCTAACCAAGCAGCCTTTGGCGGTCTTTTTAAATGGAATTTTCACCAGAGGATGGCTCTTAGGGTGCAGGTTAATAAATCATCATTGAAAGGTGATGATGCACAGTCGGATATACCAGGTAAGATTAACCGTCAGTTCTCGTTTAAGAGCGACTTGACTGAACTTTCTGTAGGAGCGGAGTTTAATTTCTTCCGTTTTAGAATCAAAAACTTATTAGATAAGCCAATGACCCCCTATCTTTACATAGGAGCCGCTGCTTTTTGGCACGACGATTTGTATTTTGAGAAGGCTGTTACTCCGCCAGTAGAGGCTACTGATACTACTAAGCGCACGCTCAGTTATACTTTCCCTGTGATTTTAGGAGTAAAGAAAAAGATAACCATGCGGCTTATTTTAGCAGGTGAAGTAGGTTTTAGATACACACTTACTAATAATTTAGATGGTAGCTTACCGAAAGAACGACCTTTTTCATTTGGTAATAAAGCTAGCAATGATTGGTATACATTTACAGGTTTAACTCTTACTTATACGTTTGGAGAAGAGCCTTGCTATTGTAGAAAATAGAGTTTAATATATGGAAATAACAAAATACCCTGAACATTTAGCCATTATAATGGATGGCAATGGACGTTGGGCTAAGAAACAAGGGTTGCTCAGAGCATTAGGACACGAAAAAGGGGGCCAAAGTGTGCGCCAAGTGTTGGAATATTGTGTAGAGCACCACATTCCTTATTTGACACTCTATGCTTTTTCAACAGAAAATTGGAATAGACCCGCATTGGAAGTGAAGGCTCTTATGGAACTATTAGTAAAATTCTTGAGAAAAGAAGCTGATGAGTTAGATAAGAACAATGTGCGGCTGAATATGATAGGTAACTTAGAAAGGTTCCCTGAGAAAGTAAAGAATACACTTGTAGGAGTGATAGACCGTCTGAAGCACAACACGGGTACTACTCTAACCTTGGCTTTGAGTTATGGAGCGCGTGAGGAGTTGCTGACAACAATAAAACGCATAGCTCAGCAAGTGGAGCAACAACAGCTAAAAGTTGATGCTATAAACGAAGATATTATACAACAACATCTATATACGTATGATTTGCCCAATGTAGACTTACTTATCCGTACCAGCGGAGAGTACAGAATTAGCAACTTTCTACTGTGGCAGATAGCATATGCTGAACTTTATTTTACTGATGTACTATGGCCTGATTTTACCAAAAAACATTTGGAAGAAGCCCTCATTAGTTATCAAAATAGAGAGAGACGATTTGGAAAAATTAGCGAACAACTTAAGTAAAACTATGCTGAAAAAGATTTTATTACTAGCATTCATAGCTGTTTGTAGTTTGGTGAATGCTCAAGAGGAAGAAAGAATATCATTAGGACAAGGAAGAAAATATACTATTGGAGGCATTGAAGTAACGGGTGCCAAACGTTATAATGAGCAAACTATTCTTACCACATCGGGATTGAGAGTGGGCGATGAGATAGAGGTACCAAGTGAAAAGTTCAGTGCCATCATTCACAAATTGTGGAGCTATAAGTTGTTTAGCGATATTAATATTTACATACAACGAGTGGAGGGGAATAAGGTATTTTTAGAGTTGGCTATCAAAGAGACTCCTTCGCTTATAGATGTGAAAGTGTCGGGGGTTAATCAGAAAAAAGCTGAGACATTGCTTAAAGATGCTGATCTAAAAAAAGGAGTGAAGGTAAATGAGAGTCTTATAGCTAATACTAAGAACTATATTACAAATAAGTATAAAAAAGATGGCTACTTCAACACTAAAGTAACTATTGATACAAAAATAGATACTACTGATGCCAATGGGGTAGATATGCTTATACACATAGATAAAGGTAGTAAGATAAAGATAGATCGGATTACTTTTGAGGGGAATAAAGAATTTGATGCGGCTAAACTACACAAAAAGCTTAAAAAAACTAAGCAAATACGCTTTGGACGTTTTTGGAAGCGCTCGAAATATGTGAAGAAGGATTACGATGAGGATTTAGTAGGACTTATTGATTTTTACAAAGAGAA
>NZ_KN390062.1:0-6809 GCF_000213295.2 Capnocytophaga sp. oral taxon 329 str. F0087 | reverse complement strand
AAATTTTGAAGCAGGAACACTGACGGTAACTGTTACATTGCCTTCGGCAACTTCAACAGTTACAATTACTTTTCCTACAGGAATTGAGTATGTAGCGAGCTCACTACATAAAGTTAGTGGTACACCTACAATATCACACGTAGGTTCATCTTCTGCAGGTACTCCTAAGTTTGCTATTTCAGGAGCAGGTACTCTTACTTTTACTATCAAAAGAAAAGTAACTAAAGCAGCTTTGGCAGGTTTGCAAACTGCAGGTACTATTTTTAAAGATAATGTAGAAGTAACTTCTGGCGGAGGGGTAGACGCTAAAGATTCTAATCAATACACTTTGCCTATCCCTAACATAGTAGTACAGTTAGCTGAGCCTACCCATAATAATGCTTCGGGTAGTAGTGTTAAAACCTTTGGACTTAGAAATACCGGTAATGGTACAGTAAAAGAAATTTATTTTTCTATAAAATATCCTAATGGTGTTACCGGTAATGAACTGACTTATAACGGTACAGCAGTGTCTTCAGTAGGTACCGTTCCTTCTGGAGTAGGCAAAAATACAGGGGCTACCCTATATAGAATAGTGTCGCCTACAGGCTTTAAGTTGAATGACGAGATAACTATCACTGAGAAATACAGTGTAGTAGGCTGTGACTCGAATCGGCAAATAGTATACGAAGCCTATTGGGGTGAGAGTGCCTCAGTATTATACCAAGCACGCGATAGAGCACGCGCTATCAACGTAACTACAGGTACGCCCAATATAGTATTAGACATTGATTATAATAATAGTTATTTTCAGTGGGGAGATGGTCTTTGTGGTACTACTTTAGGAACTTTTACCGCTCAGTATATCAATAAAGGAAGTGGTAATGCTACAGCCTATGATTTGCAGATGAATATAACACCTTATCTTAGTGATAAAGGGTTTAAAAATCATATACCGGCTAATTTCCGTATCGTAGCTACAGACGGGACAGAAATACCTATCAATTCGATGACACCTACCACTACCCAAACTACCCCTAGGGAAATACCATTTAAAGATTTGGCAGCTTTATCGGCTACAGCTTTGGCAGGTAAAGATATAGGGCTTACTGACGTGGATGGTGATGGCTTTAAAGATGATTTGCCTATCAATGGCAAACTTATCATACGTTTTGATATGGTAAAAAATCAGCCTATTGTTTGTTTGCAAAATGATAAGGGAACCTTTAGTGTGTCGCCTCATTCTAATTTTACTTATAAAGATGCTTGTGGTACTGAGATACAATCAGCAGCACAAGCTCTTACTAATAGTACTTTGAGACGACTGCTAACAGGTATATCGGATAACTCTAAGTTTCCTGCTTCGTTATCGCAAAACAACTCTGTATTTGGGTATCTGTCATTTGGGCATCATACTATTATATCGCAGCATATTGTAAAAGGTTTCGGAAGAAAAGATACTGCTGCAGATAGAAGATTTAGATATGAAATTGTATTACCTACAGGCGTAGAACTTAAAAATATAAAATTTTATAAGGGAGATGGTTTTGGGCAAGGCTCTACAACACCTACTGCTCTCATCCCTGATGTAGCTAAAGGAGGTACGCTTTCTTATACTACTACTGATGGTACTAAGGGCTACATCACTTTTGATATGCTACTCACTACTCCTTGTGCTTCAGGTGATTTGCCTCTAAAGTATAGTATCTATTATTTAGATAAAAATGGAGATACCAATACCTATTGCGAGTTTCCTCTTATCTGCAATCAAACTTCGATTAGCGCCATATGTGCAGGAGCTTGTGGTACTAATGGGCCAAAAATGCTAAGCACTAAGGCAGAACGTGCTGATAATTCGTACGGTTGGACAGACTATACGATGAATACACGCCAGACTCGTGCTAATGTATCGGCTATAGACCGCAGTCGTGCCCTTCACTTAGATGATATAGAAATTATATCGGAAGGAGAGCAAGGAGGCGTAATTACTAAGAACTTGTATTATCACGCACAGGTAAACACAAAAGCAAACCTTATACCTAAGAGTATTGCTATAGCAGTAGGCAGCAATGCTACAGTTACGCTGCAAGCCTCACCGGCTATAGTTACCTCAGGTACCTATAGTGATACTAAGTATTTCCGTTGGAATCTTTCTTCAGCTCTGCCTTCAGCTGGTATAGCTGTAGGAGATAAGTTTAGAGTAGTAGCTACTTATCAGGTTAATAACCCTAATACCACTAATAGTCGCAATAATGTACAAGATATACAAGTAGGTAGTAAGACTTTCTTTTATATGCTTGATAATCCGTCAGACAATGCCATTGCTACTGAGGGCTATCACACTAATGCGAGATATTGTGGCGCTAAACTTACACCACCTTTTTATATAGCCGAAACTTACAAGATAATCGGTACAAACCCGTATAATATAAAAGGTTGTGAGGTAACGAATATCGGTGCTAATCAGGTGTATTTAGCACGCCGTTTTGGTACTGCAGGTACCTACTATACGAATGAGTTTCGCCCTACACGCCGTATTAAAACGCTCAAAATAATTATACCGAGCTCTTATAATATGGTGAAACCTGTAGAATACTCATATATCAGAAAATCAAATGAGTGGGTAGAAAATGATGTGCTTATACCTGTTGCCAATTTCACGATGAGTAATGACGGCACTTATAAAACTTATACCTATATCAACCCTGCTAAGGGGGCAGCAGGCTACCTTAATCCGGGGAATATATCGGTAGAAAATGCTTATGGCGAGACGATACGCACGTGGCTACAAGCTACTTGCGATTCTAAAATATTTCAGAGTACTACACAAGCCTCAGCCGATAACCAAATGGCTAAGGTAGAAATTGATTTTGAAGATTTTTACTATCACTATGCCGATAAAACCAATAGACTCGTACAGAAAGAGCCTTATCAAGAATGGATAAGATATTCTGAAAAACCAGCAATCAACCTCATTACTGAGACACCACAGAACGTTACAGCTAATCAGCGTACCCAAACCGTTGATTTTAGAATTACTAATACTAGTGTATCTGATGCCCCTTACGGATGGATATCAGTACCTGATGTAACAGGTATTAGCATTACTAAACTTACTGAGATAGATGCTTTAGGCAATGTGGTGAACACTTTTACCCCTCAGTCAATCACAGGGGAAAAGATGTATTTCTTAAGCGATGCAGGAAATAACGGTATTATTGCTAAAAATGCTGATAAAAGATATCGTTTAGAGTACCAAATAACCAATTGTAATGACCCTAATCTTACCTTTGATGTATATGCAGGTTGGAACTGTAATGAGAACCCTACTCAAGGATATAGAAGAACTTGTCACGACCAGAAGATAACCTACAATGTCAAGATAGCTAAGAGTTTGAAACAGATTAGACCAAGCGCTTCAAACCCAGGGGAAAGCAGTCCGGATAAGGTGGGTAGTATACCTATGTGTCAGAAAACTAAGTACGAATATACCGTAAATAGTGGCGATGAGGGCGACCTTTTCGACGCTAAATTGGTAGTAGTGCAAGAGACTGGAATTACTATTTCGGATGTGACAGTAGAATATCCGCTAAATAGTGGTAACTACTATACACAGACTTCAACCCCTGCTATAGGTTTTTCTCAAGCAGGTAATAAACTTATTTACGATTTGTCGGCTATTTTGCCTAATAAGAGTTTGCCTGGGGCTATCACAGAACCAGCCGTTTTGGATAAGCGTAACCTGAAGCTAACCTTCAATGTACAACCAAGTTGCGATTTTGTAGCAGGCTCTTCATTCGATATAGATATAGAGGGTAATAACCTATGTGGTAATCCAGCTGAAGGCGATAAAACTAAGGTTATTATAGCGGGTATAGCAGGTATTGATACTAATAAATATAAAGTAAATAATCAGTTAGTAAGTACAGGTGGTAATGCTAATGCTTGTGCAACCTCTTATGCTGAATTTAAAGGCAAACACCAGATTATCGACTTATCGCCAGCACATAATTTCCAAACAGGTACTAACGGATTAGTAGTAATACGTATTCCTGAAGGCTTTGAATATGTAGCAGGTAGCTTTACTCCTGGCAATAAAAGTAAAAGTTCTTTTGCTGATGCTGCTTTAGCTACACCACCTACTAAGATGATAGGTACTAATACTGAATTGAGTATCAAAATTCCTTCGGGAATGGAGCACGATGATTATTTTGAATATACTATAAAAGTAAAACAAAAAGCAAATACACCTATTGCTAATTGTGCGGAAGAGAGGAAACTTCAGTACTACACTACAGACACGGTAGAAGGTGTTGTTTGTCAGTCAGGTATCACTTGTCCGCCAGTGGTAGTAGAAACTACTATCAAGCGAGGTGAGGTAGCTATACCTTTAGAAAGAGCTGATTTGGTTATTAAGAATGTACAACTCAGCTCTGTAGCTGAAGGCAATAAAGAAAAAGTAACTATACAATATGTAGTGCAAAATGCTACTACAGCTACTGTTTCGTATACGGGCGACCTGAAAGTGAGCTTGTATGATGATACTAATAATAATGGTATCGTAGAGGAAGCTATAGATAATAAGTTGCAAGATTTTACTCTTGCTAACTTAGTATTGGCAGCGGGGGCTACAGCTACCCGAACCGAGACAATATCGTTAGACCAAAACCAACTTTGTCGTTTGTATCTATCTATCAGAAATACATTCAACCCTTGCTTGTGTAATGATAAAGTAGTAGCTGCACCTGCTCCTACAACTATCACAGGATTAGTAGCTACTGTTACTGCTTGCGAGATAGGTAAAACTAATATAGTGTACAACACACAAGCTCCTACCTATGAAGGATATACTTGGGAAGCTGTTACTGCAGGTGATTTAGCACACTTGTCAGATGTTAATAGCAAAGAACCCGTATTTTCGTATGCAGGTGCTAATATTACAGCTACTAAAACAATTACCTACTTGTTAAAGGTAAAAAGAACTAATGCTTGCGAGGCAACACAAACAGTTACTGTATTAGTAACTCCAGCGCCTAATGCGCCTACGGTTACAACCCCTCAGTACTTCTGTGCACCAGCTACAGCGTTAGATCTTAAATTGAAGATTAATGCTATGGCAACTAATGCTGTAAAAGTATATAGTGCAGGGGTAGCATTGACAGATACTGATACGCTACAAGACGGTATTTATCAAGTAAGCTTAGTACAGTCTTCAGGTTGTGAGAGCGAGAAAGCTAATGTAACAGTGAGTGTAACTGTGTGCAATATAGTAGCTAAAGACGATCTTTATAAAGTATTTGCACCTATTACAACGGCTACTACAACAGGTAATATATTAAGCAATGACAAAGTAGGAGGGGTAACCGCTACTACTGCTACTGTAAGTATTAGCAATATTACTTCGGCAGGAACAGGTACTGTACCAGTAGTGAAAAATAATGGTGATGTAGAAGTACCTGCCAATACACCTATAGGTGAATATAAAATTAGCTATCGTATTTGTGCTAAAGCTAACCCTGCAGATTGTAGTACTGCTACTGTTACTGTGGTAGTAGCTCCTAGATTAGAAGCTAAACCTGATGATTTGGGTACTATAACGGGACTCTCAGGAGGCACTACTACTGCTACTGTGTTTGAAAATGACTTAAGAGGCACTGCACCTATCAATCCTTCAGAGGTAAATCTAACGTGGGGTACAGCGCCTGCTCATATGGCTACTAATACTAATGGTACAATAACAGTACTCCCTAATACACCAGCGGGTACTTATACTATTAGTTATAAAATATGCGAAAAAGACAATCCTACTAACTGTAGTACAGCTATTGCTACAGTGAAGGTTGTGACTCTTAAAGCTGTAAATGACGGTGTGAAGACCTTGCCTAAAACAGGAGGCAGCGTAGACATACTCGCAAATGATATTTATGGAGCTCCTACAGGAGTTACTTCAGTAACTACTGCCAATACAACGCTTACTATCACCTATAATAGTGGTATAACAGGATTGGCTATAAATCCTAATGGTACACTACAGGTGCCAGCTTCTGCTCCAGCAGGCTCTTATAACGTAGAGTATCGTATCTGTACGATAGCAGCCCCAGTGATTTGCGATACAGCTACTCTTACTATTGTAAAACAAGCTGAAATAATAGCTAATGACGATAGTTTTGCTGGCGTAGTAACTACCACTGAATATACTATAGGCAATGTGCTTAATAATCCTCCATCAGGTTCAGATACTCTTGATGGTAATCAGGCTACTATAGGCAATGTAGCTCTAAGTGTAGTTACTCCAGCAGCCCCATCAGGCACTGTACCTTATATTAATATTACTACAGGAGGGGTAGTAGTACCTGCGGGAACACCTGCTAACACTTATACTATTACTTATAAGATTTGTGAGAAAGATTTGTCAGGTGTACCTACTGCTACTACCAACTGCGATGTAGCAACAGTAACTGTGAATATATACTCGCCAACTACTGTAGAGGCAAATCCAGATACATTTACATATTCAGGTACAGGAACTCAAACAGTAGGTAATGTACTTACCAACGATACAGTTAGCGGTACTACATCGGCTACAACAAGCAATGTAACGATTAGCCAAGTAAGTACTCCAACAGGAACCATTGTACCACGTATTGATACAACCAATGGTAATGTAATTGTGCCGAACAATACGCCAGCAGGCATCTATACGCTAACATATCAAATCTGTACTGTAGCAACGCCAACAGCTTGTGCAACAACAACCGTAGAGGTAACAGTACCAGCTGTAACGCCAACCCCTACCGTTCAAGCAACTCCTGATGAGTTTACATATTCAG